>NZ_JADBTR010000109.1:0-3244 GCF_020246065.1 Microcystis sp. M144S2 | reverse complement strand
TTTTAACATCTCTTCTAAAACCGAAATAACTGAAGCATCATTGAGACATTGTCCAATATCTCCAGGGATATCGCCTAGTCGGTTTTCCAAAACTTTTTTCACAAAATCACGAGCATTTTCTAACGCTCCAATTTCCTTACCAATTTCCTTACCGCGTTCTATTCCTCGTAACTCCCCAATTTCCTCACCAATTTTCCTTCCTCGTAACTCCATATTACTTATTAAAGGCATGGTTCTTTCCTCCTCAAATTGTTTAATTTTACTTTCTAAACTTGACTGTAATTCAGGGGATAAGGTCATCATATTGTCGATGATTTCAAACAGTTTAATTATCTGTTTCCTCTCGAACTCCTTTTCATATAATCCCCTGATTAACTTCCACTTCCACTGTTCCCGTTCTGGCAGCTTCCCAGTAGTTGCTTTTGTTTTCAGGTGTGCCATGACTATTATAGCAAAGGGATTGCTACTTGTTTCTAGTTCTGACCAGCTTTCCTCATAGTCCAGTAATTTAACCGTTGGGAATTTCAGGCTGACTTCACAGCCAGCAATGGTATAATTATAGGAATCTGGTCGCCAATTTACTCGTTCATCCCCTAATATAGCGAGACTGATAACTGGTTTCTGATACAAATCAAAGGCCGGATAGTTATAAATATACATCCTCTGAGGGAAATTTTCTTCGTATTGACTTTGAATTTCAATATGAATCAAAATCCAGACTTCTTCACCCCTGAGTAACCAAACTTTATAGAGTTTGTCAGCGAAACGTTTTTTGGTCTTTGCTGAAGCGGTAATCCGTTTCAGTTCTTTTTCTAGGGATTCGGGAATTTTTGTCCAATCAATCAATTGGTGAACTTCGGGAAAAAAGAAGCATAAAAACGCTTCAAAATACTCGCTTAATGCTTCTTTCCAGGGTTCATCATAATTAGCGGTTGTTTGTTTCATTATGACAATTTTAGTGGGTTGTTGTCAGAAGGCGATCGCTAACATAAGAACTAAGCAGTTAAAGTATTTAATACCAATTCTCCAAAGTCTGACTACAGAAGTTTAATCCCCCTAAATCCCCCTTAAAAAGGGTGACTTAAATTCGATGTGTAGTTTTCATTTAGAGAAATGGTATAACCAATTGATTAAATCTTCAACCCTAGAGAAATCGAATAAAGCTTCTCTCTCACAAGTCCAGAAAACGAGTTTCTCAAAGAAACCCGTTTTCTAAATAGAAACCCCTTTTCTAAGTTGAGATTACTTCTGCACCTTTTTCTGATTTTTCTTGCCAAGTACCGTGAAACCCCGGAGGGATAACACTGGGTAATTGCAGACAGCAAAGGGGTTCTTTTTCTAGCTGCTGACTATCATAGATTCTCACTTGGCTGCTGTGATTATTGCCGTCGTAAACCACGACGATTAACCATCCCGTTTCTGGAGATAAACCATCGGAGACAAAAATCGGTTCACTGCCATAACAGTTATTTTCTAGATAGGCAATAGTTAACTTACCTGTGGAGTGATTATAACAAGCGGGAAGTCCGATAATTTCCCGACGAATATCACTATCGGGACGATGGACAGCTAAAAAAGTATTTTGCCATTTTTGTCCCACCAGTTGCGGGGAAACCACGGGAAAATCACAGCTTAAATCCGAGAGAATTTCCTGATTAATTACCTTTGCTGATAGGGGATTAATGGTAATACTTGCCAATTTTCCGATGGCTAAAGTTTCGGTTTCACCCGTGGCAACTTCTTTTAAAAATTGATTAGTCTTAAAATCATCATAACGGATAAAAACAATTTCAAGATTGCCTTGGTCATTTACACAACCATTAGCAAAGTGCCATTGAAACCAGGAATTCGTAACACTTTGGCTGACTAATTGCAGAGAATCTCGCTCAAAAATTAGTATTCTTGTTCCTAATTCTGGCTGCCACTGCATGGCATCACTAAAAGTTTTAAATCCCAACAGTATCGATAATTTATCCGCTTTTATTGGTGGGACAAAAAAGACGAGATACTGTCCTGCTAAAACAAAGTCATGCAGCAGAGATAATCTATCTAAATCAAAAGTGTTTTTCTGGATAATTTCACCAGTGGAGTCAGACTTATAGAGATTTAAACTAACTTTAGCACTGATTGTCACCCCGAAATTAAAAATCTCTCCTCTGGACACATCTACTTTAGGATGAGCGGAAAAAGTTTCCTTTGCTTGTAAGCTAGATAAATTATCTAAACCTAGGGTTTCTAAAGATTGTAAATCTAATTTATGGGGAAAACCCCCTTCCCAGAGAGCTAATAATTTATTGGGTAAAGCTAACACCGAGGTATTAGCGGCATTTTTTACCTCTTTTCCCCAATTATTCCAAAAGAAGCCGGGGGCATTCATGCCATAATTAGGAAATAAATATTGATTAGCGGCGCTTTCTTGCTGATAACCAGCAGTCTGAACATAACGATAGGTGGCACTGGCTCCCTTATCATGAAAATGTACAGCTAAAACTGCCCCATCTCCGTCAAACCAATGACCAACTTTTTGCTTACCTCTTTCTAATCTCCCCGGACCATTGCGATAGAGACTCCCCCGCAATCCCTCGGGAATTTTCCCCGATAATAAGGTTAATTGGGTTTCAGAAAATTCCACTGCTGGTTTTTCTAGAGATTTTGCCCAAGCTTTCATAGATTTGTTTTTTTACTGATTACATAGTTAAGTATAGCCCTAGACTAGGTTCAATGACGATAAATTAGGCAGTTTACCAGTTAATTAGTATTTACCACAACCCATCAATTATGTCATTATAAAGTATCGGGATCAATTCCCAGAGAACGGATATATTCAGCTAAACGTTCAGCTTTAAGACGCTCTTGTTCTAATTGTAAACTTGCTTGTTCAGCTTTAAGGCGCTCTTGTTCTAATTGTAAACTTGCTTGTTCAGCTTTTTGAGATAACTCAATAGAAGTTAGAAATTTCTGACCATCTAAACTATAAATTTCTAACTCTTTTTCTGTCAATTCAAATCGGATATTTAACCGAGGACTAACCCATCCCTTAATCTCAGGTATAGAACTTAATAGTCCTTCCTGTCTCAACCATCCTTGAAAACTATGAGAATCTGGATCATAGAGATAGTATTCTTCCACTCCATAACGTTGATAAAACAGTAGTTTTCGCTCCATTTCTTCTAAGCTATTAGAAGGTGAAAGAATTTCAAAAACCACTTGAGGAGCGATATTATCTTCTTGCCATTGTTTATAG
>NZ_JADBTR010000108.1:0-20328 GCF_020246065.1 Microcystis sp. M144S2 | reverse complement strand
CACTCCGATTCCATCCCGAACTCGGTTGTGAAACTTCACCGTGGCCAAGATACTTGTCGGGTTGCCGACCGGGACAATAGCTCGATGCCAGGATTATTCTTTCCTACCCCTCAATCTCACCAGATTGGGGGGTTTGGTTTTTAGGAAAAATCAGAGGATTTTAAATCTAAACCTCGCTCAAATATTGTATCTATGGCTAACATTTCTCCGTCGCTAGTCATAAATTTATGATCTTTGGTTGCTTGGATAGTTTGCCCATTTTCTAGGGTGTATTCAAAGACTTCTTGTAAACCCCGCTCGTGCCATTGAGAGATTGGTTGACTATAAACAAAACCATTTTTATCTACACTATAAACAGTGCAGTTAACTTCTTCGCTCACAATTTTAGCAATTGGTAATAATCCGTATTCCTCGGTTAAAATTAACGTCTCACCTCCCAGACAATATTCGGCAAAATTTACCATCTGTTCAAAGAGATTTTCAGCGATTCTTTTTTCCACACCATTTTTAGCAGCACCATCGATAAACATTTCCCTTTGTTTCTGCATTTCGGAGGCTTTTTTCTTACCCATTGCTCGACGCAATAGATCCGCTTCTCCTAGGGAATAACCCGCTAAATCCTGCGCCATTTTCATAATCTGTTCTTGATAGACTAAAACTGCGTAGGTTTCCTTAAGAATTGGTTCCAATAAAGGATGATCATAACGAATGGGTTCCCTACCGTGTTTTCTGCCAATAAAGAGAGGAATTAATCCCGCATCTAAAGGACCTGGACGATAGAGTGCTAGGATTGAAGATATGTCCTCAATACCCGATGGTTTTAACTCTTTAACTATCTGTTTCATCCCCGACGATTCTAACTGGAAAATACCTTCTAAATCCCCCTCTTCTAGTAATCCGTGGGTTTTGAGAATATCGGGAGGTAGTTTTTTATGTTCTCCTTTAGCCCGAATTTGCAGGGCTTTTCTTTCATCTAAAGGCAATTGATCCAGATCAATTTCTATGCCCTGATTTTGTTTAATTAAATCGGCGGTTTTTTTCAAAGTGGTTAAATTTCTTAACCCTAAAAAGTCCATTTTTAACAATCCCAATGATTCTAAATCCTCCATAAAATATTGGGTAATTACTGCACCATCATTATTTTTCTGGAGGGGAACCACTTCATCTAAAGGTTGGGAAGAAATGACAACTCCCGCAGCATGAACTCCGAAGGTTTTATTAGTACCTTCGATACGAATTGCCATATCTAACCAATGACGCACATGGGGTTCCGTATCGTATCTTTCCTTAAATGCTGGTTCGGGAGTTTCATCGGAAATCATCACTTTTAAAGGTGTGGGTTTACCGCGAGAAACGGGAATCATTTTCGCCATTTTGTCCGATTCGGCGTAGGGAATATCTAACACCCGCGCTACATCTTTTAAAACAGCTTTTGATGTCATGCGGTTAAAAGTAATGATTTGGGCAACATTAGCCTCCCCGTATTTTTCCGTGACGTATTGGATCATTTCATCCCGTCTCTCGATACAGAAATCCGTATCAATATCAGGCATAGATTTCCGTTCAGGATTGAGAAAACGCTCAAATAATAAACCGTGATGAACGGGATCAATATTGGTTATTTTTAAAGAATATGCTACCAAAGAACCCGCCGCCGAACCGCGTCCTGGACCGACGGGAATATCATGATCTCTAGCATATTTTATATAGTCCCAAACGACGAGAAAATAGGTAGAAAATCCCATTTTCTGTAACATTTTTAATTCGTATTCAAGCCTTTCTTTGTAAACAGGCTCAATCTCGTGACGAGAAGGACATTTTAATCTTTCTAGTAATCCTAACCAAGCAATTTCTTCTACATAACTATCAGCAGTATGTCCCGCAGGAACTGGATAATTAGGCAGTCTTGGTTCATTAAAGATGTTATAAGGTTCGACTTTTTCTGCTACTTCTAAGGTGTTATTAATCGCTTCTTCAATCACATCTTCTGGCAGATGATCACGGAAAAGTAAGCGCATTTCATCAGCAGATTTTAAGTATTCTGTGCCGCTATAACGGAGGCGTTTGTCTTCAGTAATTAACTTGGCAGTTTGAATACAAAGCAAGGCATCGTGTGCCTCTACATCGTAACAGGAAATAAAGTGAGAATCGTTAGTAGCAACTACTTTAATTCCTAATTCTTTAGCAATTTTAACTATTTCTACATTGACAATCCGATCTTCTTTAGAACCGTGGTCTTGAATTTCTAAATAAAAATCATCACCAAAAAGTTTTTTATACCATTTAGCAGTTTCCTTAGCCAATTTTCTGTTATTAGCTAAAATTGCTTGGGGAATCTCTCCACCCAAGCAAGCACTGGTAACTATTAATCCTTCGTGATATTGTTGGAGTAACTCTTTATTGATACAAGGACGAGCAAAAATGCCTTTACCTTGAATACCTTTCAGATTAGAAATAGTAGTTAATTTAACCAGATTTTTATAGCCTTGGGTGTTTTTGGCTAAAACAACTTGATGATATTTTCGGTGGCGAAGATTGACTTCAATATCGCCATTAACTACATACATTTCGTTGCCAATAATTGGTTTTATTCCCTTATTACGACAGGTTTTAATTAATTCGATCGCACCATACATGACTCCATGATCGGTTAAAGCGATCGCTGGTTGTCCTAATTCGATCGCTCGATCAATTAGTGCCGGTAATTGGGAAGCACCATCAAGTAAGCTATAATCACTGTGAATATGTAAACCGACAAAAGACATAGTTTTTCAGGAAAAAGTGACAAGGAAAAGGGGAAAAAAACAGAATTTACTTACTTTTAATTTTCAGCAATCACAGTCTATTTTTAGGGTTGATTGAGAATCGTATAGGGGAAAAAACCTTGTTCTAAATTAAACCATTGTTCTCGAAGTTTCTGGTTATCATTGCTGCCGACGACAGTATCAACAAATTTTTTCCATTCGGGATCGTTTTTGGGTAAAATACAGCCATAAAGTTCGGTGGTAATCGGTTGACTGGGTAGTAGCACAAATTGTCGCGGATCCTGTCCTTGTTTAACGATTTCCCCCAGTAGAAGAATTCCATCACTAACCACTGCTTTTACTTCTCCCCTTTGTAATTTTGCCACTGCTTCACTTCGATCGCTGACAGCTTGCCAATTAGCCAGAGGATAGATATAACGAATAATACTATCGGTGGTGGTGTGGGGAATATAGGCGATCGCAACTGCCGCTAAAGTGTTATTAATATCTATTTTATCAACATTTTCCCTTTTAGTTAAAAATTGCGCTCCCGTCATAAAATAGGGAATAGAAAAATTAACCTTTGCTAGTCTTTCTTCCGTGATTGTTGCCGCATTACAGGATAAATCTACTTGTCCCTGTTCCACTTGCTGAAAACGATTATTAGTCGTCGCTTCTGTAAAGTTTATTGTAACCGGTTTACCTAATTCTTGTGCTAATCGACGTTGGACTAAGCGCATTAATTCCACTCCGTAACCTGTCCATTGTCCCGTTTTCTCATCGATATAACTAAAGGGAGTAGCATCTTTTCTGGCTGCCGCTTTTAATTCTCTCGTGCGAGCAATTCTTTGTAAAACTGTTTCTGCCAAGACTGATAAATGTAGATTATTTATCAGTAAAAGACCTAGAAAAATCAACCAAAAGTTTTTAGACATATCAAGAAAGCAAGAAGGAGATAGGGAGAAAAAAGCTAACCACCGAGGCGCGATTAGCAAGTGCTGCTATATTTTAACTACGATCCTCGAATAATCCACTCAAACGTTCTACTTCTGTTTGTGCTGTGTACATAGGAGTTCCAGCCAGAATTCCGGTAACATTGCGGAAAGGTTGACCGATGTGCATACCTTGATGATCGATCGAAAACTCACGAATATCCTTATCGTGCATAGATCCGCGCATTTTTAAAACAGTGATACCGCGGCGCATTTCTCCATACATTTCCACATAACGCAGCAGAATAATTGAATCGGTAATTGTAGAAATATGCGCTTCTGTGATCGAGGAACCTCCTAATAAAGTGGGAGTGGTGGAAGTAAATAATCCTCCCACCTCTTTTTGCTTAATAAAAGAAGTCAAACCGATAATAAATTCTCGAAATCCTTTCAGATTAGAAACCCTTTCTAAAGCAGATAAACTATCTACTGCCACTCGATTAGGTTGAAACTCCTCGATAATTTCCTTCATCATAATTAAATGATTTTCTAAACCCGTGGTTTCGGGATAACGGCAGACTACCTTTAATTTACCTTCCTTTTCCATGCGGTCATAATCCACACCCCAACCGGTAGCATTTCTAAATAACTGTTCTCGACTTTCCTCGAAGGCAAAAATTAAACATCTTTCCCCATTGCTTACTCCCCCAGCCATAAATTCTGTCACCATCAGGGTTTTTCCTGTTCCTGTGGCTCCCGAAACCAAAATAACCGAATCGCGGAAGAAACCACCCCCACACATTCTATCGAGTTCCAGACTGCCGGAAGTAATACGAATATTAGAGGATTTTTGTTCTAGTTCAATGGCTGATAAAGGAATAATCACGGCCCCTTTATTGGGAATAATTGTAAAAGGAAATTCTCCTTTTTGGTGATCGGTTCCCCGATATTTTAAAATTTCGATCGTCCTTCTTCTTTTCTCATCGGTTAAAACGTTGCGTAAAATCACCACATTATCGGCCACAAACTCCTCCACCCCATAACGACTGATTTCGCCGTATTCTTGGGTTCTTTCTGCGGTCATAATCGCTGTTACCTCCAATTCTCGCAAAGCGGTTGCTAGACGAAAAAGATCACTTCTCACTTGAGCGCTATCACTCAAATGGCTGAAAATTGCGCCTAAAGAATCCATAGACACCCGTTTAGCTTTATTTTTGCGGATAGCAAATTCAATGCGAGCGATTAATGCGCCTAGGTCGTATTCTCCCGTCACCATCGGCTTTTCTTCCGGTTGGGGGGAAGCATCGACAAAGGCCCATTGGCGATTCTCCTCCCACTGCCGGATATTCCAACCAAAACCACCCATATTTTTTCTTAGTGCTTGGGGTGGCTCCTCGAAGGTGACAAAAACGCCATTTTCTCCATTTTTGATGCCTTCTGCGAGAAATTGACAGGCAAAGACCGTTTTAGCACTTCCTGCCGTCCCCGCTATCAAAGTTGCTCTTCCTTTCGGTAATCCCCCTTCCGAAAGAAAATCAAAGCCGGGGATTCCTGTTTCTAACTTCTCAATCAACTCTAGGGGATTATTTTGCGTCATTTAAGTTCTCTATGAAAACGAGCTAATGTTTATTGTACCTATTTCAGTGACCAGCGATACCAGAAATTCATCCCTAGTTTGAGAGTTTGAGCATTGGTAATAAAATTTCCAAGACATAGTTTAAATGCAGGACAGCTTCACCCAAGCATAAAGAGATTGGTTAGAGTCAAGGGAAACTATATAAGCAGGTAAATCTTAGCCACAATTAACCAAAATACCAATAAACTAATAGTCAGAATCAAAGTAAGTTTTGTATTTAGTTGATTAATACTATTCTTGACAACTTTGATAGAGTTTAAGGTATAATCATAGTTATTTGCTCTACTATGAAAAATACAACCGATAGTAATCAAAATCAGCAAGAAAGCGATAATCAAAGACAAAAAATAGCAAGAGATAATAAACTCATCCTAAAGATTGATCCTAATAAAACTATAACCTATATACAGGAAGGAGCCAAACCGAAAAATAGATAAATTCTCTTTATTTCAGAGTTCCTTGAGAGGTGCCATTATTTGACGCATCTCAAGGAAAAATAAAGTAAATTTCTCTGACTATAAAGGAACTTGAGTAATCCAATCTTGATACTTTGGTTCCTGATTAAGAACGATAGAACTTAACTTTTCTTTTAACTGATAAGTAATCGGTTTAGCCGCAGGTAAAGAAAAAGTTTCAATCCTTTTAATCGGAGTAATTTTCGCCGCAGTGCCACTTAAAAACACCTCATCAGCGATAAATAACTCCGTCTTATCTACGGGTCTTTCAATAACCGGAATACCCAAATCCCGCGCAATAGTTAAAACACTATCTCTAGTAATCCCCTCTAGAATATCTTGGTCAAAACTAGGAGTAATTAGCTGACCATTTCTGATGATAAAAATATTCATTCCCGTCGCTTCACAGACTTTACCCTGAGAATTCATTAAAATTGCCTCATCAAACCCGGATTCTACCGCTTCCGTTTTTGCTAAAGCAGAAGTGATATAAGCGGCGCTAATTTTACCTCGCAACGGGAAACTTCTATCCTCTTGACGATACCAAGAACTAATCCGACAATTAACCCCATCGGCTGCTAAATAATCATCCATTTCTAGACCATAGACTAGAAAATCCTTCTCGATACCATGCAATCGCGGGGCAATTCCCAACCCAGAACTATAGATAAGGGGACGAATATAAAAAGGTCGATGACACTGATTATTTTTGACAAAATCGATAATTATTTCATAGATTTTATCAGCAGAAATCTCGTAATTAAGAAACTTAGCACTTTGACTTAAACGCTGACAATGACGTTCTAATCTAAACAATAATATCTGTCCAGGATTGCTAGGGTCGGGAGTACCTCGTAAACCTCCAAAAGCGGCAGTTCCGTAGTGTAGTGCGTGGGTAGCAACGGATAATTTTGCCTCAGTAAAAGGGATAAATTTATTCTCAAAATAGGCGAGAGGAAGGAAAGGAATTTCGGCAGTAATAGACATTTTTTTGTTGATTTAACCAAGAACTAAACGGGATTTACCCATGCGGAAAAATTTTGTTTCTGGCTATTAGAAGGATTTTCTACCCTGATAATTTCATAGCGAATCGTCTGCGGGGCAGCCAGTGGAACAGCAAGGGTTCGCAATTCATCGAGATGAAAGACTGTTATCTGAATAATATCACCTGCGCGGTAGTCTTTTAATCTTTCGTTTAACTGTTCCGCCGTCACCCGCAATCCATCGATAGCCAATAACTCATCATCAGCATTAATTCCCGCTTTTTGGCAAGGGGAACCCATCTCGACAAATTTAATTATTTCTTTACCCGCTTCACTCTGTACCCGCATTCCCAGATAAGGTATCGTCTCCCCATTGCCAACACCCCGCAGATAGAGTCCAAAAGGTTCAAGATATTCATTAAAGGGTAATTCTGCCAAACCGTCGATATAACGCTGGTAGAAGTCGCTTAAATCCACTCCCGCAGCCGATTCGAGAATTGCCTGCAACTCCCCATCGGTATAACCAATCTCCTCTTTACCGAAATGTTGCCACATCGAGCGTAAAACATCATCGAGGGAACGACGGTTATCGGTGTGGGTGCGAATTAGTAAATCCAGAAGCAGCGACAATAATTCCCCCTTGAGATAGTAGGAAATTTGACTATTATCGCTATTGCTATCCCGTCGATAGAGTTTTATCCAAGCATCGAAACTCGATTCGCCTAGAGGTTGGACAAGACGACCGGGTATATTGAGATAACGGGTGATTTCTTTGCTTAAAAGCTCTAAAAAAGTCTTACTATCGTATATTCCCGCCCGTAGAGGGATTATCATATCGTAATAACTGGTGGTTCCTTCGGCAAACCAGAGGGAAGAAGTATAATTTTCTGCGTCATAATCGAAGCTTTCTAAAGCTTTTGGGCGAATACGCTTGATATTCCAGAGATGAAAGAACTCATGGGCGACTAATTGCAGAAAACGATTATATTTATCCTTATCTCGCAATCCCAAACGCGCATAGTTAAGGGTACAGGAATTTTTATGTTCTAGTCCCCCGTAACCAGCCGCCGAAAGATGTAGCAAAAAGAGATAATTATCATAAGGGAGTCCACCGAACATAGCGGACTCGGTTTGAATAATTTTAGTCGTATCGGCGATAATTTGACTAGGATTGGCGTTTCCCCGTCCCCAGATAGCTAATTGATGGGGTTTTCCCTCGACGACAAAATCGTATAACTGATGAATCCCCACTTCCACAGGACTGTCCACCAGGGTATCGAAATCGGGAACGTGAAAGGTGTTTTTCTGTCCGGGTAAAGATTTTAAGGCAGTGGTAACGCGCCAATCGCCATGGGGGGGGATAATTGTCAGGGTGAGGGGATGTTTTTGATAATCGGGGATATAGAAAAATAAAGCGGCCCCGTTGAAGTAACCGTGAGTATCATCGAGATGGTTGGTTCTGACGGTTAAATCGTGGGCAAAAACGCGATATTTGACCGTTATTTCGGAACTGTCACCATTGTCAATCTGCCAGTGATTTTTAGCAACTTTGCGACTGTTAAGGTTAACAGCTTGAAAATCTTGGACTAAACGGGAGTATTCCCGCACCAGATAGGAACCGGGAGTCCAAACCGGCATTTTTAGGTTTAAAATCGGAGCTTGCCAACCGGTAATTTGTAGAGTGACTTCAAAGAGGTGTGAAGTCGGTTCCGACATAGCCACTTGATAGCTGAGACTTAAACGAGTTGAGGAGATGGTAGCGGGGGAAATAAGACTGGTCATCGGCATTAAACAAGCTTTTAAGTTATTATAGCGGCAAGCTTTCGGCCAATTTACCCGGTTTCGCCGCCAAAAATCCGATGGGTTTCCAAGATTTGACCTCTTGGATAATTAATTTTTGATGGCTCAAAAACAGCAAAAATAAGGATTAAATCGCCTAAAATCTGTAAATAGACTATTTAATTGATTATTACTTATTTTTAATTCTCCTGACTCCTGACTACTGGCTACTGAATCCTAACCCTAACAACAATTTTTGATTTTTACAAGCGGTCCATTTGACCGAGCAGTTTGGGAAAGAAAACCCCCGCCAATCCTGCGGTTTTTTTTGCCGATTCAGCGTCTTTCTGCCGGGGGTGCAGGAGGAGTCACATCGGGGGGAGGAGTTACCGGTAGGGGAACCGAACGAGTGTCGGGAGCTGCCACAGTGACGGGAACGGTAATCGGTTCAGCTGCTGCGGGGGCCGTATTTTCAGGACGAGGAGCAGCGGCACTGGTAGGAGCAGTCCTAGTACGCCGACGACTAGAACGGCGTTGGCTGGGTTCGCTAGTATTAGAACGGACGATAGTTTGCTCACGACTTACCCGAACCCGTCGCCGTCTGCGGATAGGTCCTTCGGTGGGGGAACCCTCATCGCTGCTGGCTAAACGATTGTTAGTAGTTTGGGTAAAGTAGGTACGTCGGGGTTTAATTGGTTCCGCTTTTAATGTCACCGGACGTTTGCCTAAATTCGGTTCTGGGAAACCTTGATAGGGAATATCCTTGATTGCTTCTAACATAAATTGTCGCCACATCCAAGCGGACATGGTACTGGCTCCATTGGTGGGTTTATTATTGTCATTACCGAGCCAAATTCCCGTGACTAATTGGGGAATATAACCGACAAACCAAAGGTCACGAGCCTTGTCAGAAGTGCCAGTTTTTCCTGCTACCGGACGACCAATTTGTGCGGGGGTTCCCGTTCCCGAATTAACCACATCCTGCAGCATCCAAGTCATCGTCGCTGCCGTGTTTTTATTCAGAGCAGTTTTCGGTTTAAAATTGGCTTGATAAATTACCTTACCATTGCGATCGAGTACCTGATTAATACCGTAAACTGGTTGATGCACACCATTATTAGCAAAAGTGCCGTAGGCGCTGGTCAATTCTAAAAGATTGACTTCCGAAGCACCCAAAGCCAAAGAATAAGTGGGTAAAAGTTTCGACTGGATACCCATATCTTGAGCTAATTTAATCACTGGATTCCAACCGACGGCCACTAACACCTGAACTGCCACCACATTCAGGGAAGAAGTCAAAGCATCGCGCATGGACACCTCGCGGCCGCTATACCTATCACCGTAGTTTTCCGGTTTATAACCATCCACTACATACTGAGCATCTTTATAACTAGAATAGGGGGATTTCCCCGCCGCAATCGCCGCCGCATAGACAAAAGGTTTAAAAGTAGATCCTGGCTGACGTTTTGCCTGTGTCACCCGATTGAATTGATTCTTATCGTGGTCAATTCCCCCGACCATAGCCTTAATTTGTCCATTTTTGGGGTCAATTGCCACTAAAGCCGCCTGTTGGAAGTTCTGCCACCTGCCATAACGAGAAACCGCTCTTTCTACCACTTCCTCCCCTTCCCTTTGCCAAGGAGGATTAAGGGTAGTTTTTACCACCAATCCCCCCGCTTCTAGGGTTTTAGCGGGAACCAGTTGCGGCAGTTCTTTTTCCACATAATCGGTAAAATAGGCCGCTTGCCGTTGCAGACGTTTTAGGGGACTGGTTTTAATGCCTAGAGGAGATGCGATCGCTTGTTCTGCTTGAGCAGCAGTAATAAATCCCACCTCGGCCATAGTTTTGAGGACGATATTACGCCGTTCTAGGGCAGATTTAGGGTTTTCGAGGGGAGAATAGAGACTAGGAGCGGGAACAATGCCAGCAAGGGTGGCAGCTTCGGCTAGAGTTAATTTATCGACGGATTTACTGAAATATAACCAAGCGGCATCGGCCAGACCGTAGGCCCCGGAACCGAGATAAACTAGGTGAAAATAACGCTCTAAAATCTGGTCTTTTGTATATTTATCTTCTATTTTCTGAGCGATACGCATTTCGCGTAATTTGCGGTCGAAGCTCCTTTCTTGGGATAAAAAGACAATCCGGGCCAATTGTTGGGTGATGGTGCTGCCTCCTTCCACCACTCCCCCGGCTCTCAGGTTAGAAAAGAGAGCGCGAGCAATACCTTGACCATCAACTCCCCCGTGTTGGCGAAACCGGCGGTCTTCACTAGCGATAAAGGCCTCCTGTACCAGTGGGGGAACTTGGGCAATTTTCACGGTTTCGTAAGTGCTAGGGCCATTTTGCTTGAGGATTTCCCCATTAGCGGCTTGAATGGTTAGGGTGCCGGGACGAGCATAGGTTTGTATATCGGCGATATTTTGCGGTAGAGAGGTTTCAAGGCGATAAATGCCCCAACCTACCCCCAAAAGTCCCCCAGTCACCCCTAATCCCAATCCCAAGTACAAGCCAAAGCGGGGATGTTGTCGCCATTGCGGTAAGGGAGAATTATCAATCAGGGTAGTAAATTTGTTTTTTATGGGTTTTAATGTCTCTATAGCCTTACTACTGGTTCGGGAGACTAAATTAACCTTTTTCTCTTCGGAAGCGGCTTCTACTGGCTTTTCCCCAGCAACTGGCGCAGATTTGGAGTCGATAGGATCGACTTTAGGGGGTTGCTCGGAATTCTCTAATTTATTAGCAAGATTATGAAAAAATTGACTAAGTTTTTGTTTGTATTTCATGTTAGTTGAGCGGGTGAGGGTGAGTAATCAGTGAACAGTTATCAGTAATCAGTAATCAGTGAACTGAAAACTCAAATCTGATCACTGCTCACTGATAACTGAAAAAGCTGACTGTTTAAAGATCGCTAAATTGTCGCCACCATTGCTGGAGAGGGTAATAGAGGGGGGGAGTCCAGAGACTACTAAGCAGAGCAGAAGTGAGGCCAATGCGTTGATAATCGAGCCAAAGATCGGCGAGATTTTTGCCTCCTTGTAGATAGTATTGAAAAGCGATCGCACCATCAGCGATTAAAGTCATCACAAAGACAATTAAGACCACAGCGATCAATTCTTCTTTAACATAACGTTGTCGGTGTAAACGGGAAGTGAGGAAACCGATCAGACCAAAAACCATGATATGGGAAGGATAATTAGAGGTTAAACTATCTTGAATAGCGCCGATCGCTAATCCGGCCACCACACTATCGAGACAAGAGCGATTGAGACTCCAACTAACCAACCAAATCAGTAACCAATTGGGAGCGATGCCTAAAATCTCCATTCCGGGTAGCCGCATTAAGGAAAGAAAGGTACAGAGAAGCAACGAAGCGATAGTGACGAAAATATTCAGTATAAAACGAGAACGGGCTGATAAACGGCTTAATTTCAGCATAATTCCCCCTCTCACTGCTGGGGTTGCGGGTGAACGAACACCCATTCGAGATTGTCCACGGTGGCGGTAAATTCAATTTTGGCGGTGGGGGCGGGATTTTCCTGTAAATTAAGGGAAATTATACGACCGATGGGCAACCCCGGCGAAAAAAGACTACTAAAAGCCGAAGTAGTCACCACATCTCCCGGTTTGACATCGGGAGCTTTTTCAAAAAAGCGCAGGGTGGCCACTTGGGAATCCTGACCTTGAATTAAACCCATGGCTCGACTACGATTCACCGTTGCTCCGATGCGACTTTGGGAATTACTGACCAATAAAACTTTGCTGGTGTGGGGAGTAACTTCTGTAATCCGTCCCACTAAACCGCCAATTCCCGTCACCGAAGCACCCACTGGCACACCATCGGTGCTACCCCGACCGATAATTACCTGTTGCCACCAATCATCAGCGCTGCGGCCAATAATTGGGGCAGAAATCAGGGGTTTTTTCTGGGTTTGATAATAACCAAGCTGTTTTTTTAATTGTTGATTTTGATATTCGACTTCACTTAAACGATTTTGTAATTCTCGCACCCGTTGATCGGCCAGAAGTTGCTCTTGCAGATTAGTTTCCTCTCCCTGAAAAGGGCGGGTTAATAAACCATACAATTCTAAAATCGCCCCACTTTGATAGGTGCGAATGTACCAAGCTCCCCCCAGAGCGGCAGCGAGCAGAAAAAGTCGCCATCCCTGCTGTGTCCATTTTCGTCGTGCTGAATACATGAGCGATTTAAAACCTCTTGGCTGTGTAGAGTGAGAATCCGTGTATTTTTCCGCTGTTGATAGCTAACGGCTAACCGATCCTAATGACCTTTAGACATTGCGAGTTGTTTCATTAACGATCCGCTCAAAGAGTTTCTGATTTTTTAACACTTCTCCCGTGCCTTTGACAACACAGCGCAGGGGATCTTCAGCGATATGGGTAACGATACCAGTTTCGTGACTGACTAGGCGATCGAGTCCCCGTAATAAAGCACCCCCTCCCGCTAACATGATCCCGCGATCGATAATATCGGCCGCTAATTCGGGGGGAGTTTTTTCTAGGGTACGTTTGATCGCATCAACGATCACGGAAAGTGGCTCATCCATACTTTCCCGCACTTCTTCCGCTTTGATCGTCACGGTGCGGGGTAAACCGGACATGAGATGCAATCCCCGCACTTCCAGAGGAGGAAATTCATCTCCGGGGGAGGGATAAGCCGAACCAAGGCGAATTTTGATATCTTCGGCCGTGCGTTCCCCGATAATCAGGTTATGAACTTTTTTCAGATAAGCGATAATTGAGTCCGTGAGTTCATCCCCGGCGACGCGCACCGATTCGCTGATCACGGTCCCATCGAGACTGAGAATCGCCACTTCCGTCGTGCCACCACCGATATCGATGATCATATTTCCCGTCGCTTCCGAGACGGGTAAACCGGCACCCAAGGCCGCCGCAACGGGTTCATCAATTAACCCCACTTCTCGGGAGCCGGCATTTTTGGCCGCATCCACCACCGCACGTCTTTCTACCCCAGTAATCCCACTGGGAACACCGATTACCATGCGGGGATTGCCAATCGTGCCATCGAGCGCTCGTTTGATAAATTCCGCTAACATGATCTCGCAACTGTAAAAATCGGCGATTACCCCATCGCGCAGGGGTCGCAGAGCGGTGACATGACCTGGAGTGCGACCGAGCATTTTTTTGGCCTCCTCCCCGACAGCGACCGGGTTACGATCTTGATCGATCGCCACTACCGATGGTTCCTCTAAAACGATGCCTTTCCCTGATACATAAACGAGGGTGTTTGCTGTCCCCAAGTCTATACCTATGTCCCTTGATAAGCCTAGACGTCTAAAAAAACCCGCCACTTGTTTTCACTCCTGTTCTGATAAATAAAACGTTGCTATAGCTAGACTTTCGATCGAATCGACTTGGATTTTATTACGTTTTGTTTCTCAAGTCTAGTTAATTATCGCTTCTTTCTCTCCAGATTTACGCAAGTCTTCGGCCTAATTTTCTGGCTGCCCACCGGTCAAGTCCAAGGTTTCGGGCTAAAATAAACATACTATTGTACTAAATTGAGGATTTAAGACCATGAGTGTAAATGTGGTTCATTTGGTGGGACGAGCGGGGAAAGACCCGGAAACCAAGTATTTCGAGTCGGGTAAGGTTTTATGTACTTTCACTTTAGCGGTTAATCGTCGCTCTAAAAATAGCGATCAGCCAGATTGGTTCGATCTGGAAATTTGGGGTAAAACGGCGGAAGTGGCCGCTAATTATGTAAAAAAAGGCGGTTTAATCGGGATTAAAGGGTCTTTAAAAATGGATACTTGGAATGATAAAAACACGGGATTAGCTCGCTCTAAACCGGTGATTCTCGTCGATCAATTAGATTTACTCGGTTCTAAACGCGATAGTGAGGCTAATTCCGAGCGAGAATTTTAAAGCTTGAGCGGTATTATTTCCAGATTTTAGGTGTGTTAGCCTCTAGTAACACACCCTTATTTATTCTCTAATTGACTGGAAAAATATTGCTGTAAATCCGGTAAAACTTGCCGATAAATAGCTGTATTTATCTGTAGATTCCAGCCAAGAATAGAATTAAAAGGGATAATTTCCACCACGGAATTACTATAGGCGATCGCTTGTAAAGTCCCGACAAATTCCGGGGTCCAGATATTTTCTTGCAGGGAAATATTTTGTTTTTTTAACCAACCGATCAAAGCCGAGCGCCCGATTCCGGGTAAAATATCAGCAGTAAGCAGGGGACTGTACCAGCAATTATCTTTCCATCCCCATAAATTACCCGTGCTAGTTTCTAACCAATTCCCCAATCGATCGACTAATATCGCCTCTTTTGCCCCTTTTTTTTGAGCAGTTTGTGACGCTAACCAAGGAGTTAAATAATTACCAGTTTTATGTTCTCCTAAAACCCGTTGCCAAGCGGGATTATCCACTACCCACCCAATAATTCCCCGCTCTTGTCTAAGGTTTAAATCTTCGGGGAGAAATCTGCCTTTAATCCACTCCCTACCATCGGGAAAAATTGTAATTCTCAGGACAGGATAGAATAGGGATAATTTTTCGGCTCCTTGGCGAATTCGCCGCCAATCGGGATCGGGCCAGTGGAAAACCTGTAAACTAGAGTGCAGACGTTGGAGATGGTCTTGCCAATGGGTCAGGGGATGATCTAAGCTTTGTTGATAGATACGCAGGGTAGTAAATATTGTCGCTCCATAAAGCAGCCCAATATCATCAATACCGAGACTTATTCGCTCATCCTCGATTAATTCGCCATTATACCAATACATAATCAGTTAACTGTTTACTGACCTAGCTTATGAACCGTCAAAAATTTACTTGGGGATATTCTAGCTATAAATTGCGTCAGAGAGAAAATTTTAAAGAATTTCTGTGTTTACTGGGATTATTAATAGCGGCCTTAATTATCTATCTAGTGGGATTAGGTAATTTACCCTTGCGGGATTGGGATGAAGCGACCATCGCTCAGGTGGCCAAGGAAATTAGCCAAACCCCACTGGAACAATTGCGCTGGTTATTTCCTAGTCTTTGGGGTGATCCCTACCTGAATAAACCGCCGTTGATTCATAGTTTAATTGGTCTAACCTACCATTTCTGGGGCATCAATGAGGCCAATACTAGACTAATTCCTGCTTTTTTTACAGCTTTATCGGTGCCGCTTCTCTACCTTCTCGGTCGAGAAATTTTTCCGGCTCGTTTGCCAGCTTTACTGTCGGCCTTGATCTATTTAACTCTTTTACCGGTGGTGCGCCATGGCCGTTTAGCCATGTTGGATGGAGCGGTATTGTGTTTTGAAATCCTGATGTTTGTTGGTTTACTGCGCTCACGGCGCGATTTACGCTGGTCTGTGGGGGCGGGGTTAGGATTTGCCCTCCTTTGTCTGACTAAGGGTATTATGGGGCTATTATTGGCGGGTATCGGCTTTATTTTTCTGCTCTGGGATACCCCCCGGTTATTAACGTCTGCCTATTTTTGGTCGGGTTGGTTATTGGGAGCAACTCCCGCTTTTGCTTGGTATAGCGCCCAATTTTGGCACTACGAGCGGGAGTTTCTCGATTCCCTTTTTGTTCAACAGTTAAAGCGAGTTAGTGACGATCTGGACAATCATCGCGGACCGTTTTGGTATTATCTGCTGGAAATTCTTAAATATAGTTGGCCCTGGTTAATTTTCTCGGTTTGGGGTTTACGTTTAGCCCGTCAGGAACATCTCTACAGTTGGGCGAAGTTACTGTTAGTTTGGACGGGTGTTTATCTGTTGGTGGTTTCGGTAATGGCGACTAAGTTGCCTTGGTATATTCTGCCGATCTATCCGGCCTTAGCTTTAGCGGCCGGTTATGCCTTGGCGCAGCTGGGTAATCTTCCCATCGATCGCCCCTATCATCCAATCTGGTCAATTATTCTGGGTATTGTCGGTGTTGTGGCGGGTTTATTAGCTTTAATCGCCTATTTTCCTGGTAATTTTGCCCCGATCGAACCGATCCATCCCTTAATTCTTTTAACCTTATTATCACTTTCCCTGACCATGGTGACAACGGCGATTTTGTTAGCCCGGCGCTCGGAACAATTCAGCGTGGTTTTACTCTGGGGAATGTTGGTTTCTTTGTTTATTTTTGTCAATTCTCCCCTGTGGATCTGGGAATTAAATGAGAATTTCTCTGTCAAACCGGTGGCGAGTTTAGTACAGAAATATGTGCCAGCAGATCACCCTGTTTATATTGCTTTTGCCTACGAGCGCCCCTCATTAAATTTTTATAGTGGTCGTCGGGTTTTTCCCCTTGCTACTGAAGAATTAATCAATCATTGGCAAAGTCACAAGCAACCTTACCTAATTATCGATCGTCAAACCAAAGAAGCTACTGATTTAGAAGGATTAAAGGTGATCGAGTCCACGGATTCCGGTTGGTTTTTGGTGACGAAGCAGTAGTGAGGTTAATTTTATGAATGCTTTCGATAGCAAATTAGCTTCCGCTTTATCTTGCCGATTGCTGACTTGAAATATTACAAAAATTTTACAAGTTGCGTTAAAATCACCCCTAGCGATGAAACGCAGCACTTTTGTAATTGTTGAAACCGAGATTAATATGCTAAATAGGTCAATTACGGCCGAGAAAACCGAGGAATTCGCTCCTGCTGACCTGCAAGACCTGCTAGACTGCACCGATAGCTTTGTTAACCGTCATATTGGACCGACGGAGACGGAAATCGAGAAAATGCTGGCGGTTTTGGGTGTTGCTACTGTTGAGGAGTTAATCGCTCAAACTGTCCCCGCAGCAATTCGTTTAAAAAAAAGCCTTAATCTACCACCTGCCTTGAGTGAATACGCCGCTCTTGCTCAATTAAAAGCGATTGCCTCAAAAAATCAGGTATTTCGCTCCTTTATTGGCATGGGCTACCATGACTGTATCACCCCGCCGGTAATTCTCCGCAACATCTTAGAAAATCCGGGTTGGTACACCGCCTATACTCCCTATCAAGCGGAAATCGCCCAAGGACGCTTAGAAGCTCTCTTAAACTTCCAAACTCTCATCACTAGCTTAACCGGTCTAGAAATTGCTAACGCTTCCCTCCTCGATGAAGGAACAGCAGCCGCAGAAGCGATGAGCATGAGTTACGGACTGTGTAAAACTAAAGCCAATGCTTTCTTTATCTCTAGTAGTTGCCATCCCCAAACGATTGAAGTTGTTAAAACCAGAGCGATTCCTTTAGGTATTGACATTATTATCGAGGATCATCGTCTCTTTGACTTCCAAACGCCGATTTTTGGCGCACTATTACAATATCCAGCCACCGATGGCGTAATTTATGACTATCGGGAATTTATCGCCAAAGCGCAGGAAAATGGGGCTTTAGTCACCGTTGCCGCCGATATTCTCAGTTTAGCTCTGTTGACTCCCCCCGGCGAATTGGGGGCTGATATTGCCGTGGGTAGCAGTCAACGCTTTGGGGTTCCCTTGGGTTATGGGGGTCCCCATGCCGCTTATTTTGCCACCAAAGATGCCTATAAACGCAGTATTCCGGGGCGCATTGTCGGGGTATCGAAGGATAGTCAGGGTAAACCCGCACTGCGTTTAGCTTTGCAAACCCGCGAACAACATATCCGCCGGGATAAAGCCACCAGTAATATTTGTACCGCACAGGTGTTACTAGCGGTGATTGCTTCTATGTACGCAGTCTATCACGGACCGGAAGGAATCAAGAAAATCGCCCAAAGAGTGCAGAAATTAACCGCTTTATTGGCAACTGGCTTAAAACAGTTGGGTTATCAAGTGGGGAAAGAACCGCGCTTCGATACGCTCAAAGTTACGGTATCCACGGGAGTTAAGGACATCCTTGCCAAGGCAAAAACCCATAAGATTAATCTGCGTTATTTTGATGACAATAATTTAGGGATTAGTGTCGATGAAACCAGCAGTCTCAGGGATGTGTGGGATTTATGGCAAATTTTTGCCCCCACCGAGGAATTACCCTTTACCACGGCGGAATTAGTCGAGAAAATTAGTCTAGAATTACCCGCTAATTTAACCCGTACCAGTGCCTATCTTACCGAGCCGGTGTTCAATCGTTACCACTCGGAAACGGAATTACTCAGATATCTGCACCGTCTGGAAACAAAGGATCTAGCCTTAAATACTTCCATGATTCCCCTCGGTTCCTGTACGATGAAACTCAATGCCGTAGCGGAGATGATTCCAGTAACTTGGGCAGAATTCGGCAAATTACACCCTTTTGCACCGATTGACCAAGCAGAAGGCTATCAACTGCTCTTTCAACAGTTAGAGACTTGGTTAGGGGAAATTACCGGGTTTGATGGCATTTCTCTACAACCGAACGCCGGTTCTCAGGGAGAGTATGCCGGTTTACAGGTGATCCGAGCCTACCATGAAAGTCGCGGTCAAGGTCATCGTCAGATTTGCTTAATTCCTGAGTCCGCTCACGGGACTAATCCTGCCAGTGCTGTTATGTGTGGTATGAAAGTAGTGGCGGTTAATTGCGATTCTCGGGGCAATATTGATATTGATGACTTAAAAACTAAGGCCGAGAAGCATCAGGATAATCTAGCAGCTTTGATGGTGACTTATCCTTCCACTCACGGCGTTTTTGAAGAGGGAATTAGCGAAATTTGCGCCTTGATTCATCAATACGGTGGTCAAGTGTATATGGATGGCGCGAATATGAATGCTCAGGTGGGTTTATGTCGTCCGGCGGATTTTGGCGCTGATGTCTGTCACTTGAATCTCCATAAAACTTTCTGTATTCCCCACGGTGGTGGCGGACCTGGTATGGGACCAATCGGAGTAAAATCCCATTTAGTGCCTTTTCTGCCCGATATTTCCCTAGTTTCGGCGAAATTATCCCCAGAAACCGCTAACGGTAAGCATCAGGACTCGATTGGGGCAATTTCGGCCGCGCCTTGGGGTAGTGCCAGCATTTTGGTGATTTCTTGGATGTATATCGCCATGATGGGGGCCGCCGGCTTGAAAAAAGCGACAGAAGTGGCAATTTTGAACGCTAATTATATGGCTTTTCGTCTGGAGTCGGCCTATCCAGTGTTATTTAAGGGTAGCGCGGGAACGGTTGCCCACGAGTGCGTGATTGATTTACGTCCCCTGAAAAAACAGGCCGGCATCGAGGTGGAAGATGTGGCAAAACGCTTGATGGATTTCGGTTTCCACGCGCCGACGGTTTCTTGGCCGGTGGCGGGTACAATGATGGTGGAACCCACGGAAAGCGAATCTTTGGGCGAATTAGACCGTTTTTGTGAAGCTTTGTTAACTATCTATCAAGAAGTACAAGCGATCGCTAATGGTAGCATGGATCCCCACGATAATCCTTTGAAAAATGCCCCCCACACAGCTGCAGTTTTAACTGCCGATGATTGGAGTCGTCCCTATTCCCGTCAACAGGCAGCCTACCCGCTTTCTTGGCTAACAGATTATAAATTCTGGCCAGTAGTGGGACGGGTTGATAATGCCTACGGGGACAGAAATCTGGTTTGTTCCTGTGAGGGGATGGACGCTTATAAGTAGGGTTTGCGGCAAAGAGTTTTTCCTGGGTGTAGGGTGGGGTGCATCTCATTTTTGTAAATCTACTAATTTGGGATTTTTCAAGGGAAACTTTCTCCTAAAATTGGGTGTGTTACTTTCAGTTTTATCACTCAATCCAAGCTTTTGGGGGGTTCTACCCCCCAAACCCCCCGTTGGGGGCGTGGCGCGGTCACTGAGCGTGTCGAAGTGCCGCCCCCAAACCCCCCGCGCATTAGCTTTTCGGTGGGATGCTTACACGCGATTGTTCAT
>NZ_JADBTR010000107.1:0-42974 GCF_020246065.1 Microcystis sp. M144S2 | reverse complement strand
GGGTGCCGATAGGCGGGGGGATCTACCCTTGATAAGGGGGGTGCCGATAGGCGGGGGGATCTACCCTTGATAAGGGGGGTGCCGATAGGCGGGGGGATCTACCCTTGATAAGGGGGGTGCCGATAGGCGGGGGGATCTAGCCTTGATAAGGGGGGTGCCGATAGGCGGGGGGATCTACCCTTGATAAGGGGGGTGCCGATAGGCGGGGGGATCTACCCTTGATAAGGGGGGTATATGATAATTTTTAACGCCTACTTACTTAACTGATTATAATCCATTGCCAATGAGAATAAAAGGAGCCCAGTAACGGGGATGGCTGAGGCGATTTGCTACGTCCGATGGCACTCCTTCAATAGGTTCTATTCTAATACTACCACGCAGCTGCTCATCGGTTGGGTTATTACTGGTAATCAAGGCAATTTGTGCCTGTTGTAATGCCGCTGCTTTACTCAATTTACCCGTCCTCAAAGCAGCATAAAAAGCATTCATCAAAGCTTGTGTACCGCCATCGTCAACACTCCATAAAGAGGCAATAACTGCCCTTGCGCCTGCGGTTTGTAGTCGATATCCTAACCCTAAAATTTCGATTCCTGTGCCGTAATTACCCCCTAAACCTGTCTCGCAAGCACTCAAAACAATTAAATCAATATTTTTAAACCGCCAGTTTTTCATTGTTTGTAGAGTCACAACTGTCCCATCTCCAAAAAGAACAAAAGACTGTTCTGGAGTTCCCACCACAAAGGCTGCATGGGTGGCAAAATGGACGACAGTATAGCTATCCAGTAGGGGAATAATTGTTTGATTGAAGTCTTTATCGAAGTATTTAGTAGTAGGAGAAACTGTCTGTGCTAATTTATCTACCTCTATACCCGCAAAAGGCAAACCATTAAATTTGAAGTCTTGTCCTTCATGTCGAAACTGATAGCTGCCCTTGACAAAAGCCGCCGCTAAAATGTGCATTTTCGGTTCGGGTTTGGTATTAAAATCAGTCAGGGATGCTGCCGTAATATTATTAACCCGGTAGCGTTCAATTAACCACTGTTTGCCGTCGTATAAAGCCGCCAGAGGAATGTAGCGCAGTTGTCCGTCAGGAGCATAAATAATCGTTTTTGCATCGGCAGTTTTTAGGTTATTTTCTAGGGGTTTAATCAGCCATTCATAAAGCTGTTGGGCTGGCTTTTTGGCATCCAGACTAGGATTTTGTAAGGCTTCCCGGAAAGCGCGAATAGTTTCGTTTAGTTCTTTTTTGCTGACTTTTACGGTGTGGCGGACGGGAGGAGAATCAGCAGTGGTGAGGATGATTTCTAAGCGGTCATCAAAGATAATTGGGTAGATAAGGACGGCATTTTGTTGGAGTTTTTTGAGATTATCAGATAAGCCAATTAAATTGTCTAAATTATTCAGGAGATCGGCGGAACGGGTTTGGGGTTTGAGTTGGTTAATTAAGGCTAAAACTTCTGGACTTTTGATAAATTTATTAAACTCAGCGACAATTTGTTCCTGTTGTTTCCAGAGTTGGGCGAGACGTTGTTTTTCTGAGGGAGTTAGTTTGCCGTTGAGTTTTTGTCGTTCTTGCAGTCGGCTGATTTCTTGGCCAATTTCTACTGCTTTATTAAGAATTGCCTCAATTCCCTCGTCTATTTTTTGTTCTGGCGGTAGTTTAGGAACTCCCTGTTCTGTATTTGTATTACCGCGCACTCCCCGCAAATAATCGTCTAATTCCTGTACTTTCAACAAATCTAACACCCGTTGCGCTTCCAGAATGCGGTCTTGTTGCAGCAGCAAGTCAGCTAAACGGCGGTAGGTATCAGCAACAGTTTCGGTGTAGGTTTGTTGCAATTCTTTGGGGAGTCCTTTAATATCGCCCCTGAGAGTTTCATAGACGTTAACCGATTGTTTGTAGAAGATAATCCCTAGTTGGGGTTGGTTTTGTTGTTGCAGTAAGGAACCAATATTGTGTAAGGTTATCGCTTCCCCCGCGCGATCGCCCACCGCCCGCCTTAAGGGTAATGCCTGTTGGTAATAGTCTAATGCCTTTTGTTTCTCCCCTAAATCATCATAGACAAAACCAATATTATTGAGAGTAACGGCTTCCCCCGTGCGATTGCCCACCGCCCGCCATAAGGGTAAAGCCTGTTGGTAATAGTCTAATGCCTTTTGTTTCTCCCCTAAAGCATTATAGACAGCACCAATATTATTGAGAGTAGTGGCTTCCCCTGCGCGATCTCCCACCGCCCGCCTTAAGGGTAAAGCCTGTTGGTAATAGTCTAATGCCTTTTGTTTCTCCCCTAAAGCAGAATAGACACGACCAATATTATTGAGAGTAGTGGCTTCCCCTGCGCGATCGCCCACCGCCCGCGATAAGGGTAAAGCCTGTTGGTAATAGTCTAATGCCTTTTGTTTCTCCCCTAAAGCATTATAGACAGCACCAATATTATTGAGAGTAGTGGCTTCCCCTGCGCGATCGCCCACCGCCCGCGATAAGGGTAAAGCCTGTTGGTAATAGTCTAATGCCTTTTGTTTCTCCCCTAAAGCATCATAGACACCACCAATATTACTGAGAGTAGTGGCTTCCCCGGCGCGATCGCCCACTGCCCGCCTTAAGGGTAAAGCCTGTTGGTAATAGTCTAATGCCTTTTGTTTCTCCCCTAAAGCAGAATAGACACGACCAATATTATTGAGAGTAGTGGCTTCCCCTGCGCGATCGCCCACCGCCCGCCTTAAGGGTAATGCCTGTTGGTAATAGTCTAATGCCTTTTGTTTCTCCCCTAAATCATCATAGACAGCACCAATATTATTGAGAGTGACGGCTTCCCCTGCGCGATCTCCCACCGCCCGCCTTAAGGGTAATGCCTGTTGGTAATAGTCTAATGCCTTTTGTTTCTCCCCTAAAGCATCATAGACAGCACCAATATTACTGAGAGTGACGGCTTCCCCAGAGCGATCTCCCACCGCCCGCCTTAAGGGTAATGCCTGTTGGTAATAGTCTAATGCCTTTTGTTTTTCTCCTAAAGCATCATAGACACCACCAATATTATTGAGAGTAGTGGCTTCCCACTTGCGGTCTTTTAGGGATTGATAGATAGGTAAGGCTTGGTTATAGTATTCCAGGGCTTTGGGTTTGAATCCTAACTTATCGTAAACAAAACCTATCCCAACTAGAATATTAGCTTCCTGTGCTTTATCTCCCAGCTTACGCCAAAGGGGTAAGGCTTGTTCCCATTTGGTTATTGCCTGTTGATAGGATTCGGCTGTCCCTTGCTGGAATAGTTGCATCCCCTCGTTAAATAGCCTTTCCGCTTCAGCTTTTTTCGTCTCATTCGTTTGCGCTTGGACAGGTGGCACTATTCCGGGTTGAGAAATGGGCAAGATAGACACGCCGGAGGCGAGTAGCAGCAGTAGGGTAGCGAGGTTGAGGGATTTGAGCATGGTTTAAGAAAGGATATTTAGTTTATTGGCTCTTCTCGGCTTTGTGTGATAATTTTTGCTTATGGAATCGTGAAATGCTTACTGGACAAAACTTTTAAGACTATTTTGCGGATATTCTATCAGTATAGACCTCGTTTCCACACAGAAACCAGAAGAGCCGTTTATTCTACTTTCTGGTTATAGATCCGGGACTTTCGTTAAAACTCCCTCATATTTTTCTTTGTTATCTCTATTCAAACTAGGCAAGTTTTCAACAACATTCTTCCCCTCTTTATCAACTGTTACAGCTAGTTTTAATCCCAAAGCCTTCAGCCAAAGCCCTAAATTATAAATTCCTATTCCTGCTGGCATTGTTAATAATTTATCGAGAAATTGCTCATAAATTTTAATTTGTTCTGCGGTTAAATGAGAATCCCCAAGAGCTTCCAGAACATTCCTCAAAGCCATTTTCAGTAATTCGGGATCGAATTCAAACTCGTCTTCTTCTAAGTGAGTTTCGAGATAAAGAGCCGCATAGTTTGGATCTTTAAGATTGTCCAGCAAAAAAGGGTGGTAGCTAATACTTTTAGACATAATTTTAACTCCGATAATCTCTCCAGTATTCTTGGGCTTGGCGAATATCTTTAATTTGACTGCTTTTATCACCTCCACACAGTAGCAACACGATGGTTGTCCCTACTTGTCCGAAATAGATGCGATAACCTGGACCATAGTCTATTCTTAATTCAAAAACACCT
This sequence comes from Microcystis sp. M144S2, assembly GCF_020246065.1. NCBI lineage: Bacteria > Bacillati > Cyanobacteriota > Cyanophyceae > Chroococcales > Microcystaceae > Microcystis > Microcystis sp. M144S2. The sequence goes on along the minus strand of NZ_JADBTR010000107.1, from coordinate 38,808 downwards.
CCTCCTACCGAACGGTAATCGCCTAAATTGCCCATCCTCACTCGGTCAAGTCTTTTACTGATGATAGTTTGAGTTTTAGACACTCGGATAGAATCAAACCAATTATCAAAAGGAATTTGACCATCGGCTGTTACATAACGCTCAATTTCTCTTGGTTGCGTTGCCATGAATTAACTCTAGCACATTAGTTTCCTCGCCAATGCTTAACATTTTCCGTTCGTATTTCCTAATAAAAGAAGCTTTTATTATCTCTTGCGCCAATTACCAGTTTTCTCGGCGATGGCAAGGATTGACTCCGCACTCCTTGCTGTACCATCCACTTACCGAGTGCTAGATTTATGAAGGCTTCCTGCACTTTATCTCCCAGCTTACGCCAAAGGGGTAAGGCTTGTTCCCATTTGGTTATAGCCTGTTGATAGGATTCGGCTGTCCCTTGTTGGAATAGTTGCATCCCCTCGTTAAATAGCCTTTCCGCTTCAGCTTTTTTCGTCTCATTCGTTTGCGCTTGGACAGGTGGCACTATTCCGGGTTGGGAAATGGGCAAGATAGACACGCCGGAGGCGAGTAGCAGCAGTAGGGTAGCGAGGTTGAGGGATTTGGGGATGCAGGACATGGAAGCCTCCCGTGTAGGGGCATAGCATTGCTATGCCCTATTGTAGTGTGTGTGGGAGTGAGGGCGGTCAAATAGAGCGCCTGTATCTTGCTTTCATGGTGGGTTCTTCTTTTTTACGCGATCCGCCGAAAATTTTTTGAATCCTCTTACTGTATTGCATTGAGTTACTATAATTTAAACATGGCGGCTCAACCCAGAGACATTCGACGTTATGTTACCACCGACGGCAAAGTTCCCTTTGCTCAATGGCTCGATTCTTTACGAGATATCAAGGCTAAAACTAAAATTGCTCAACGCCTAAACCGTCTTAATTTAGGGAACTTAGGGGATTATAAATCAGTAGGAGGGGGAGTTTATGAACTACGAATAGACTATGGTTCCGGTTATCGCATTTACTTTGGACAAATCGGGACAACGATTATCTTACTCCTGTGTGGAGGAGATAAAAGAACGCAAGCTAAAGACATTGAAATAGCCCAAAAATATTGGCAAGATTATAGGAGGCGAGAAAATGCCAGTCAGTGATAGTTATCATGATTCCCTGATCGAATCCCTTAAAGATCCCCATTATGCAGCAGTTTATCTGGAAACTCATCTAGAGGGAGATGAATATGGATTTGAATCAGAATTACTCAGACTCTCCTTCAATCACGTCCTAGAAGCCCTTGGCTCCCAAAATCTAACACCAGAACAAATCAAAATTCAGGCGAAGCAATTGGAAGAATTAATGCAAAAACCTGCCCCTGAAGCCATGAATCAACTAACCTCTTGGCTCCAAGCTTTAGGATTGAGATTAACGATAACAGTCGCTCCAAAAATGCCAGAAATAAATCATCAAAATGACGCTGTTAGTTCAATCAAGATTACAGTATAGTTCAGCAAGCTTAGTAAATGCTGAACCTCAGCAAGTCTTTTTCGGGCTTAACCGAGTAGTATTGGGTCTTATTCTGCTTCTCCAATTAAAGTAAATGCTGCCCAATTTTTAGGATTCTGATACTTTCGATCTTTCATTATTGTTAACATTGCCTGTCGCAACGCCTGGGCTTTATCTAGTTTTTTCTCTTGCCAATTGCGATAAAATTCAGTCATTAAACTTGCAGTAGGTGCATCGGGAACTGACCATAAAGAAACAATAATACTTGGCACTCCTGCGGTAATTAAAGAACGGGATAATCCGATTACACCATCTCCAGTAATGCGTCCCCTTCCCGTATCGCAAGCACTTAAAACCACTAATTCCGCATTCAGTTTTAAGTTGAGAATTTCATCAGCAGTAAGTAAACCATTATCATTACCAGAAGGTGCAAGAGCGATCGCACCGGGTACTCCTAATCCTTTAAAATCATCTAATAAACCATGGGTTGCTAGATGAATAATTCTGGCTTGAGGTAATTGGGAAAGGATAGCTTTTTTAGTGGCTTGGTTGCCTGTTAAAGCTTTAGTATTGAGTAGTTTAGCAATAGTAATAGCTTCGTTTTCTGCTGCTGGTAAGGGATTAAGTTGTTCTGGTGGTTCGCCAATTTTGATAGTTACTTTTGGCATGGTAGGATTGCCGACAACGACAAGTCCTTTCGGGTTAGCTTGTTGAACTTTTACTCGTTGTTTTTGGGTTAAGTCTAACACTTGAATGGCGGGTGCAGTGAGAATTGTGTGTTTTTCAATTAGGTATTTGCCATTTTCATCTTGTAAAGCGGGAAAAGGTACTAAAAATAGTTCTCCTTGAGGCATGAAGATGACATGAGCGTTAGGATCGGAGGGGAGTAAATCGGCAATAGGTTCTATAAGTAATTTGTGGAGTTGTTTTAATTGATTTTCTATTTCAGAGCTATTAAGTGGGACTACTTCGATACTACCACGTCCTCTGACTCCGATTGATTGGCGAGTGCTAGTAACAAAATTTTCTAGAGAGGGAGCAAAAGATTGGATGTCTAGTTGCCGAAATAGGATTTCACCACTTGGTTTAACCACCCAAATATAAAGTTTTGGCTGTCCTCCGAAGTCATTGATAGAATACTCAACTAGAGTCGCCTCGTGTTCTTGAGCAATTTGTTGGATTTGCTCTAAATTTGGTGGTTGAATTGGAGGATCAGGTGTTTCAGAATATTTTGCGGCTAAAAGTTCAACAAATGCTCTAGCGCGTCCTCGTTCAGTTACTTCCAGTGCAGCTTCGGACTTTTGCTGTACAATCAGGGCGTATTCCAAATTATGGTAAGTATTAGTTTGGGTTTCCAATAAAGAAATTTTATTCTCATCCGTTAGTCCAGATCGAAGCGATTCCCAGATGTTAATCGTCTCAAAGAGGTATTTCTCGGCCACCGCCGCATTACCCGTTAGCAGAACGGTACGACCCATATTATTGAGAGTTCTACCTTCAGCAACCCTGTCTTTCACTTCTCTGGCAATCCCTAGGGCTTGCTGATACAATTCTAAGGACTTTTGATACTCTCCCAGGCTGTTGTAAACCCTTCCCAAGTTGTTGAGAGTAATTCCTTCAGACGGACGCTCTTTGATTTTTCGACTAATAGCTAACGAACGTTGATAAAAATCCAAGGCTTGGGAATACTGCTGAAGTTGATCGTCAACTGAGCCGAGATTGCTGAGGATTTTAGCTTCACCGGAGGGATCATTCAGTTCTTGAGTAATCTCTAAAGCTTCCTGATAGGATTTCCGTGCGTTTGTATAGTCTTTCAGATTATTGTAAGCTGACCCCATATTGTTTAAAGCCATGCTTGCTAGAGAAGGATTTTTAATGTTTCTTGCGATCGCCAGAGCTTTTTCGTAGAAGTCCAGCGATTTTTTATACTGCCCTAGTCGGTCATAGACCCATCCAATATTGTTCAGGACAATACTTTGTCTGGTAAAATCATTGACTTCTTTAAAAATGGTGATGGCTTGCTGATATAAATCCAATGCTTTTGGGTATTCTCCCATGAGGCTAGAGACTTCTGCTATATTATTGAGAGAAAATCCTTCTCCACTGCGATCTTGTAATTCCCTGCGGATAGCTAAAGCTTGTTCATAAAACTTTAAAGCTTCCGATATCTGACCCAGACTTCGGTAAACTCCACCAATGATGTTGAGAGTTTTCCCTTCTCCGGCACGATCATGTACTTCTCTGAAGATTTCTAAAGCTTGTTGTAAGAATTTCAAGGATTTTGAATTCTCCCCTAGATAGCTGTAAGATAGCCCAATATTATTAAGGGCAGCTCCTTGATTGGGGAGATCGTTCAATTCTTGAAAAATAACTAAAGCTTGTTGATAGAAAGGTAAGGCTTGCTTAGACTGTCCTAGCTCGGTATAAACAAACCCAATATTATTAAGAATCACTCCTTCTTGTTGACGATCTGCAATCTGCTGATAGATTGCTAAAGCTTGTTGATATTTTTCCAGCGCGACTTGATACTGACCCTGATAGTAATAGCGATCGCCTTCTTGAACCAGTCGAGCTGCTTGAGCTTTACGGTCAGTCGTTGTTTGTGCCACGTTTGAAGCAGAAAAAGATACTGAAGGAGTCAGCAGTGGGTTAATCTCTAGAGAGATTAAAAGGATAGCAGTGAAGAAATTTAAAGGTCGAAGCCAAGTAGGCATAGATCAATTCTCCTTAAATGATATAACTTTTATTGGCTCTCTCCAATCATTAAACTCGCTGTAAGTGTTCCTCTGACTAAAGTTAAGAACTAGACAACAACCTCAAAAGTAATCGACATAGCAGCCATCTGTCGAGTATCAATCTGACGCACTCTTGAAGTATAAACTCTCCCACTCCCCCGACTACCCCCATCTAAATCATCCAGAAGGCTAGAAATCGCCTCATCTGGCTGAGTTAAATCTATAGGTGTCCCTCTCAGATTATCCCCCCTCTCTGTAGCTAAAACCCGCAACAATTCCACAGCTTTGGTTAGAGGAGTCGTAGTAGCAATAACCAACACTTCGGCTATTCCCGTTTCACCCTCTACCTTAAATTTATACAATTCCCCTCGATTTTGATCGGGAATCTGAATTTTTTCCCCTGGAGTCACAGGAGAATTATCTCCCGTCCCCGGTAAAGGCGAAAGCACGGTAAGCGTCCCATCTACGCTAATAAGTAAAACAGTAATATAGAGAGGAACTAACTCGTTATTTTGTACGAGAAATTGTACTTGAGTCTCTTGCTTGATTTTTTGCGCGTTACTGGTTAAACCGCGCACCCCTCTATTTTGACTGAAACTGCCTGACTTTGCACCCCTAACTGTAAACGATTCTGCCACCAATTGGCCGCCATCTACCGTTTCCATCGCCGCAGCTACACTCAAGCGAGAGGAAGTCGCATTGAGGGTTAGCTTGACTAACCTCGCTGCTAACAAGGATTTTAGTTTCGCTTGCAATCGTTTGACTCCATCAGTTACACTTTCTCCTGAAATCCCAGCTGAACCCGGAATCAGATCCGCAGCCAGAGAAAATAGAGCCAGACTACCTATTTCTGGTAAGGGAGTCACTTTAAGTTTCTGCAATTGTTGATAGTAAAAGGGAGTCACTCGACCCAGAAAATAGTGGATATCTGTCTCATCTGAGGAAACCGCTTCGATGGATTTAATCCCTTGTAAAGCTTGCTTGGCGGCTGCTTGTTCCTGTCCTAAGGAAGCATCTAAACCAATTCGGAGAGTTAAGTCCCTGGGAATAGCCCGCGATCGCTCTTGAAGTAGAGTCCCGGAAGCAATGTTATCTCTTGTCTGCATCAGTTTCCCTTTAGCTGTCAACTCTTGACGGGACTCTATCTGAACTTGACCTCGTTCTTTCCCTTCCCCATCCACTAAAGTTAAAATTGCCCTCCGACCGAATGCTGCTAAGGTACGCGGATCGATCCCTCCCAAAAACAGATCCACCCGATTTCCCTGCACTTGAGTGACCACAACTTCAGCAGGGATTTTCTGATCTGGTTTGAGAAAATAAACCGCTTGCTCGCTGTTGTTACTTCCCTCCCTAGTATTAAATTCCGGTTGCTGTAATAAACCAGCCGTCGGGAAATATTCGCGTAAAATGCGATCGGTAGTAGCCGTCGCACTTATCATTACTTGACTAACTGAATCGCCTCCGGTTTGCTGCCAGAGATAGCGAGTCAAGATATATGTAAAGATACCGGCAGCCGTATCACCAAAGGAAGCATCGATCGCCGTTTGGTCAGTTCTAGCAGCCGCCAGCATTATGCCTTTGGGAACGCCTTTTTTTCGCTCTGTGGCCAAGTCTGAAGCGGTCAAGTTGAGTCTGGACATCAGTTGTTTTTGATATTCCTGTTCCTGGGGACTTGCTAACAGTTGGATGTTAGAGTTTTCAGTCCGGTTTAACTCCCGATTTCCAGGGCGCGATCGCACAGTTAAGATGCCCTTTCTCGCCCCTCCAGAGTGACAACTATCCAGAATAAAAGTGACATTTTCTGTATTAATTGCTTGCATCAACAACCACAAAGTATGACCTGTAATATCATTGACTTTTCCTCCTTTATTGGGATAACCTGGAGGCAGAATGCTATCAACAGGAACAATCGTGCTAACTTGCCCATCTTGAAAAATTTGATCGGGATCAAAAACTTGAGAACCATGACCAGAAAAGTGAAAAACTACCACATCACCGGGTTGCGCCCATTGAATTAAATGTTCCTCAAACGCTTGTAGGATATTCTCACGAGTTGCTTCATGATCAGTTAAAAGCAAAATTTGATCGGACTCGAATCCAAAACGGTGAATGAGTAATTCCTGTTGTAGTTTGACATCATTGACTGCGCCTTCAAGGGTTATCCATCTAGTATCGGGGTAATTATTAACACCCACTAATAATGCCCGTTTACGAGGTGTATTCTCTGCCAGTACGCTACGATAAAGAATGGCTCGCTGTTTCAATTCCAACTGGCTTAATCCTAAAGTGGCTAATAAAGAACCAGTCAGGGATAGTAATTGCCTACGCTTAATTCTAGTCATAAAATTTCCCTACCTATTTAATACTACCAAATCTTGATACTGAAAGCATTTATTATTGTGATTTTGGGGGAATTTGCCCGGCCGTTAAGGTGACAATTTAGCCATCTTTTAAAATGCTGATAGACTCTCCTAGTCGGTGTCTCTCCATCGCCTCCGCAATCGCTATTCTCACACCAGCATCGATTTTCTGATGCAGTTCTGTTAAGGTGGATTCAGTCAATTGAGTTCCAGATAGATAATCCAAGTATCGCATAAGGATAAATACAACTGGGTCACGTTAATAAGCTAAGACGCATTTAAACCGCTTATTCTTAGATTAGCCGAACCTCCTCCAATCCCTTTACTGTTGCCTTTTGCCTCGTCTCAACAAGCAATTTAAATTACGAACAGCTTACGTCCCCGCTCATAACGACGACGAACCACATCTTCGGGAATATTATGCCACTGGCTACCTTTCTGTGAACTCTCTCTAAAGACTGATGATTTCCTCCTCTTCTTTTCTGTGTACTTTGTCCGCCTAAATCTTTTAAACTAGAAACATCGGAACTCAATACTGGAGAAACTTCTTATGTCGGAAACCTCTTATCTTTAATTCCACCCACTTACTTAGGAAATCACCATGGAACTTTATCAACGAATAGCCGATTTTTATGACTCCTCTAGTGGACTGTGGGAAAGGATTTGGGGCGAACATATGCACCATGGCTACTACGGTCGCGGTGGCAAGATTAAACTCGATCGCCGTCAGGCACAAATTGATTTAATAGAAGAATTATTAACTTGGGGTGGTGTCACCGGCGCTAATCAGATTCTCGATGTGGGTTGTGGCATTGGTGGCAGTAGCCTTTATCTGGCAGAAAAATTTCACAGTCAAGCGGTGGGGATTACCCTTTCCCCGGTACAAGCCGCTAGAGCCAGCCAAAGAGCGCAAGAGTTCAATTTAGAAGAACAAGTCAGTTTTTGTGTGGCTGATGCCCTAAAAACCCCCTTTCCTGAGAATAATTTTGATCTGGTCTGGTCTTTGGAAAGTGGCGAACATATGCCCGATAAAAGGCAATTTCTGCGGGAATGTTATCGGGTTTTGCAGCCCGGAGGGACTTTTTTGATGGCTACTTGGTGTCATCGTCCCACCACTTCCCTGGCCGGTAATTTAACGGAAGGGGAGATTAAACTATTAAACGAGATTTATCAGGTTTATTGTCTGCCCTATGTGATTTCTTTGCCAGAATACGCCGATATTGCCCGTGAAGTTGGCTTTCAAGACCTAAAAACCGATGATTGGTCCCTATCGGTGGCCGCTTTTTGGGATGTGGTGATTGACTCGGCCCTAACCACAGATGCGATCGCTGGTTTGTTAGCAAGCGGTTATACTACTATCCAAGGGGCCTTATCTTTAGGGTTAATGCGGCGCGGTTACGAGTCGGGTTTAATTCGTTTTGGCCTACTGCAAGGGAAAAAATAAAGGCTGATCTCTCCATTTCTTTTTAACAAAACTTAACAATTATTGGCAAAATTTTGCTTGCTTTTCTGGGGAGATTTTGAGATAATACTTCTAAAAGATTTTATTCATAATGGAAGTATTGACAATCGCCCGAACTTGCACAGATTCCCATTATAAAAAAAGCATAACGCAAACCGCCGCCTAAGTCAAGCCCTTTTCCATACTTATGGGTGCGAATTTCCAGAAATCAAAAAAAAGGCTTTGGTGGGGGGCAGTGATCAGGTAGAACCTGAAAGGAGCGTTCCCAGGTTCTACCTGGGAACGAGATAAAAGTCGAATTAAATCCTGTTTTTGTTCGGCGGTGATCCCTTCTGCGCTGATCTCTCCATTTCTTTTTAACAAAACTTAACAATTATTGGCAAAATTTTGCTTGCTTTTCTGGGGAGATTTTGAGATAATACTTCTAAAAGATTTTATTCATAATGGAAGTATTGACAACCACCCAAATTTGCACAGATTCCCATTATAAGAAAAGTATAACGCAAACCGCCGCCTAAGTCAATCCCTTTCCCATACTTATGGGTGCGAATTTCCAGAAATCAAAAAAAAGGCTTTGGTGGGGGGCAGTGATCAGGTAGAACCGGGGAACGAGATAATCTTCAAGCAAGATTCTGTATTTCTAAAATTCTACACTTAGGTTTTCCTAAAATGGCTCAGGGCAGATTTGAACTGCCGACCTTGGGCTTATGAGTCCCCTGCTCTGACCAACTGAGCTACTAAGCCGTTGTTTACACAGTTATCAATCATAACACACAATCACCCAATTGCACAAGAGCAAAAAAGGGAAGATTTTTTCTTCCCTTTGCGGGCATCTTTAACGTCTGCCTGGCAGGAAAGCGATGGGATTAACTGCGCCCTGGCCGGAGGGGTGAACCTCGAAATGGAGGTGAGGGCCGGTGCTAAAACCGGTGCTACCCATCTGGGCGATTGGCTCGCCTTGCTCAACAGTTTGGCCGCGACGCACCAGCAGACGGCTGTTATGGGCATAGAGAGTGACGCTACCATCGGGGTGACGCAGTTTCACCAGATTGCCATAACCGCCAGAATTCCAACCGGAGGAGATTACTTCACCGGCGGCCGCCGCCACAACTGGTGTACCCACTGGACCGGCGATATCGATGCCGCGATGAGGTCTGCCCCAGCGCCAACCGAAACCGGAGGTTAACACACCTCTAGTGGGCCAAATAAAGCCGGTAAAAATGGGGGCGGGATTAGGTAAATGCTCATCGGGATTAGCGAGGGGAGGAAGGGAAGGTTCTACGGTTTCGCCGACGGGAATTCGTAGGCGGTCATTATATTCTTCCACATTGGTAGGAGCCGAACCGATAATCTGGGGGGGGATGCTTTGGTTAGAACGCGAACGAAGGGCAGTCCATTGGGGATTAGCGGTTATTTGCCGATCCTCGACAGTTTCTGCGGGATTATCGACGGGAATAGCGATACTTTTCTGGGTTTCCGAAAGGTTAGTTTCCCGCAGATTAGCCACCTCTTGGCGCAATCTTTCCCGATAGCTGCCGGTGATATTTTCGGGGAATTCTTCCGTCCCCGTGGTGGCAGTTTCCGGGGGCGGATTTTGTCGATTGCTGGGGTTAAAGGACAACCTAGTGCGATCGCCGACCAAGGGGGTAAGATTTTGATTAACTCTAGCGTTGGCAGAGCGATCGGGAACCACTAGGGTTTGATTGACTTTAATCCGGTTGGGGTTGTCAATGCCGTTTTCCCTAGCTAATTCGGCGGGGGTGATGCCGAGAGCGCGAGCGATCGTGTTTAAGGTATCCCCGGGCCGAACCCGATAAACTTGGTTTTCTGGCGGAACTATGACGCGAGGATTGGGAACGGCGGGAATTTCAGTCACAGGAGCCGGATTTCGTAGGGCAACGCTGGGAATTTCCGGTCTGCTTGTCAAGGGAGGATTAAGGGGAATTGTGGCTATCGGGCGATCGCTTTCAGGGGTGGGAACGGGAATCGGGATCACCTGGCTAGTTGGTCGGGGGGATTCTTCGGGAGCGATAACGGGAATCTCGACGCTAGTTGGCGAATTATCGGGAACGAGAGCGGTGGTTTCAGTAACGATTACCGTTTCCCCGGAATTGGACTGATGGGGGGTTTCCTCGGTTCGCAAGGCGGCCAAACTTTCTTGGAGACGTTGACGGGTTTGACGCAGACTAGCAGAGGAACTATCCAACTGCTCAGGAGTTGCTGCCGGGGCTGCCGAGGGCAACTGCTCAGGAGTGGGTATTTTTAAAGTTTGTCCGATAATCAAATCGGAATGGGGGGAGAGATTATTGCTACTAGCGATCGCTGTGGGGGTGGTTTGATAGGTGTCGGCTAAACTCCACAGGGACTCTCCCGATTTTACTTGATGCTCAACCACTGATGTGGCGATGAATTTGACGGTGGCGAGTGCTTGGGATTGGATTATTTGCGGTTCTTTTAGTTCTTTACCCGCAGCTTTGGCTTTTTGGGCCAGGTCAATCACTTCCCATTCTAAGGGTACAGAATTGGCGGCCTGGGCTGATTCTGAGGTGGAGTTGAGAATGCTAGGTACTCCCAGAGAGAGTGCTAATCCCAGTAGAGCAACTGAGTAACGGACTCGGTTAGACTCAGCGGTGCAATTCTGTTCTGGGGTAGCGGATGTCATGGGGTTGTGGATAAAAGTCTCTTTCAAACAGACCTCCTGTGGTGTAAAGAGTTAGCTAGAGCCAGTGGATTAAGCCGATGGGTCTAGCTTTCAGCATTAGCCTTGAGGCTAGAGTAGAAGTTAAGCAACTTTACTTTTTAGTCAAAATACCTAAAGGTGACTTTTAGGTGAGATTAACTTAGATTTTGAAATTATGCAAGTCTATCTCTGACCATTAGCACCGGGATCACAGCAAGTTGGTGACATTTTGAATGTCCAGATTGACGATGCTCTATCTCAGATGTTCCAAGCTGATCAGCATTTTTCGTCCTGCCAATTTTTGCCAATTTTTTGATAGAAAATTTTTATCGGTTTTGCCGTTTACTAAAGAAATTATTAATGATTCGCCGCTCGCAAGGAGCAATGATGGCTATTGGGGGGGGCAATAATTAGGGTTTGCCCAAAAAGTTTTTCGTGGGGTGTGGGGTGTGGGGTGTGGGCTTCGGCCGTGAGCTCAGCCGAACGGGTGTGGGGTGTGGGATTTTACCGATTTTCAGGGAAAAAGTCAAAATTTCGCCTCCCACAAGGTTTTTAGATTTAATCAGCCAACCCTAATTAAAAAGAATACACGGCAGTTTTGATATTTTGGTAGTTATCATCTAGGTCTGATTCTAGGAGAATAATCGCAGTAATTCTTCTAGTCATCTCGCTTACTTCCTGCACTTCTGCGATAGTTAATCCCCGTCCTAATAATTTTTCCTCGCGATAACTTAGCCATTTTTTAATGACTTGATAACCCCCGATGGTATATTCCCACACCCGGGCCGGTATATTTTGCCAATAGGCTCGATCGTTGAGATAAATATCATAGGTTTTGGTTCCTAATAATTTTCGCATTTCTGGGCTAATTACGCTCATTTCTGCGGTTGTATATTGTCTGGCGATCGCTTTTCCTTTACCCGGCATTGTCACACCATTTTTACCCCCGTGTCCCCAACCGACGTTAATAATTAAATCCCCCTTATCTGGGTTTAAATTTCCCCCATCAGTGCAGGAAATCAAGGCGATTTTTTGCAGTGCAGGGGTCGGTTTTTTGGTGACTCCTATAACGGGGTTTTCTGTGTCTAAAAGAGATGCGATCGCTTGTCCTAGTTGGGCAGATTTAATTAATAATTCTTGGCTATTAGGAAGGGGAATCCTTGGGAAGTCTTGACGAATACCGTCGGCATTTTCCCGAAGATACAAGGGAGAGTACCCAATCGCTAATGCGTGCAGCCAAATTAAGGAAGCATTCTCGATATTTTCATCAAGATTATTAATACCCAGTTGATTTAAGTATTGACGAGATTTTTCCGATAGATTGGCTGTTAGAGTGGTGTTGATAAATTCTTGTGTATTGAATAATGAGGCTGTTTTATTTTCAGTTAATTTAGTCCTTAGACGGATAGGAAAACAGGAAGCATCAGGAGATAAGAGATGATCGTCAGATAATCCTATCGCAAAATAAAAGGGAGAACCTTCGTCCGTTTTTGCTGATTTAAAACGACTGATTAAAAATGAATTTCCTTCCCAACATTGTAACCATAAGCTCGGTCTAGGTTCATTCCATAAAGGACGAACAGCAGTATAATAACAATATCTAACATCAAAAGGTCTAATTATGTATCGTTGTAAATTTTTTGAATTATAAGATTCTAAATTTAGGATTTTAATTCGAGCTTTCTTGGCATCAAAACGAGCGGCATCTTCCGTTAATCCAGTTTTTAAGGTTTTAAGTTCTTCCCATGTTATCGAAGTATCATAATACATTTTAATTCTTTTTTCTAAACTTGATTTATCAATATCAATTAATGCTCCTCCCCTTTTTTCCATTAATCCATTGCTAGGTGGTTCTTTACATAAATCTGTTAACTTTGGCCATGCTAAATAGTGAGAGGAAACATCGGAGGGACGGAAAGAATAACGATTAGATTGTTCTGGGTTAGAGACTTGATACAAAGCATCAAAATCTTGATTATTTAAACTATCTAATAACTGTTCTCGTTTAGCAACTCCCCAGAAATGGCGAAAATAGACATCAACATTTTTATTCCTTACTTCCTTTCTTACCATTAGTCCGATAGTTGTCCCGACTCGAATCCCTTCCTTATTGTATTGAGTAGAAAAAACACTAGGATCGGGATTACCTTCAGGGGTTAACTTTCCTGTTTCGCGACTATCACCATTGAGACAATCAAACCAAAGGCGATCAAATTCTTGTAAAAATCTTTGCCGCATCATCACAAAAGAAGGATCACCGAGATAGGAAAAATTAGAAATATAACAAACAACCCCTTTACCAGTATTTTCTGAAATACATCTTTCCGCTAAACGGAAAAAGCGCACATATAACTCATCCAAATTAAACTTTTTAATCCCCCAATCGGAGATTAAACCCTGTTTATACACTTCCACTAAACCTGCTTCTTCTGCGGGACTGGTTCCAGCAAAAGCATTGTAGGGAGGATTACCGAGAATAACTAAAATCGGTTTACCGCGCTTAACTTCATCGGCTGCCTCTCGTTCCTTATTTAACTCCGGAAAACTTAATTGTAGCTGTTGAATTTTCTGTTTACTTTCCTCATCGGGAGGTTGCCAACCGGTTAAAGCATTAGTCAGATAAATCCCCACCCGTTCACTATCTTCTATTAAAGGTACACCCAAACTTTGCAGGAATAAACCTAATTGTAGATGAGCGACGACAAAAGGAGCGGTTAAAATCTCGAAACCGAAAATTCTTTCTATGGCTGCCTTTTTCACCAAAGCCATGGCTAAAGCACCCGCCCCATTTTCCTGTAAAGTATCGGTAATATAGCGCAAAACCTCGACTAAATAAGCACCAGTTCCACAGCAAGGATCGAGAACATAAACATCGGGATTAGCTAAACCGTCCTCAATATTTAATTCTTCTCGTAAAACTCGATCGACTCGCGCTACCATATAGCGAACAATTTCTGGAGGAGTGTACCAAACTCCCAATTCTTTGCGTAAATCGGGATCAAAAGCTTGCAAAAATGGTTCATAGAAATACTGTACCGCTTGTCCCTCATCGAATTGACGAAAAAATTCCTCTCGTCGCACTCGATTTAAAGCTGCACCGGTCCAATTCAAAACTTCTACTAATCCCAAAGATTTTAACTTACTCGGTGCGGCGATCTGCTCAAATAGGATCGCTAACATGGGAACATGGAGATGGTGGGCTGCGGATTTCCAATCGAACTTATCCTCTTTATCCTCGCGATTGAGGTTTTGCTTGTGCCATAATACCCAAGCGGAGAATAAACCATAAAAGAGGGTTTGCACGAGGGTAGAACGGAAAAATTTATTCCCCTGTTCCCGTTCAAATTTGATACCTAGGGCATTTTCTAAAGCTTGACGAATATTGGCCAGAGCGGGAAGATCGGAATGATGTTCTAAGCGTGCTTTTGCGTCCCGCGCATAGGAAGCAAGAAACCAAGCAACATCGGCCGGTGAGGTGATAGGAGCCGCCTGTAAAAGCACTCTCTTTAGGTATTCTAAGAGGCTATCACCGTGTTCGGCGGCAAATTTGGATGGATTTGAGGTTTTTAGCCAAAACTCGGCTTCTGACGGGGCTAAACTATAGGCTTCTAATTCTACCGGTTGACCTTGGCTATTGCGACCGATGAGCAGAAAATCGCGATAATTGCTGACTAATACTTGACCGTATTTTTGCCAGTATTTTTGTACTTGCTCGCTGGCGGCGATTTTTTTTATATCTTCTTTGGTTCCCTTAATCTCGATCGCGCCTCTTTCGGGAAAAATCGCCGTAAAAGGTTCTAATTCTTGATTTTTGGGGAATTGATCGACGTTAAAAAGTCCCCCGTCCGGCAATCCCGCACCCTGATTTCTGAGGTTGATAATGCAGCGCACTCGCGGTTTTAGGGTTTTACCGATTTCGTTAAGGAGAGTTTCGAGAGTGCCGTAGTAGGAGGTTTCTTTTACCGCTGCTTGGGAGGAGTGGATTTCGTGCAGGTTGCGAAAATAATTAACGAGGGGATTCATGAGACGTCTTGTGAAAACTAAAAATTGTTGTTAGGGTTAGGAGTCGGTCGTCAGGATAATTAGGAATGAATAATAATTAACTAAGTAGTCTATTTACATATTTTATGCTATTTAATCCTTATTTGGGCTGTTTTTGAACCCTCAAAGGCTCTTGTCTGAGTGCATGGGTGTCTGTGCTAACCAAGAAGTTAATTTTGTCCTACTACTGCTTGTTCTAAGGCTCTGCCTTGGAACATAATATATAAGTGGGGTTTCCCCATCACTATAAGCTGTTTTATTTGAGCTTGATAGCCCACCTCAACCTGATGGAGGTACAATTAATAGATCTCTGGTAAAAGTCCTAAATCCCTCAATCCAAAATCCAAAATTAGAAATCTTCAATTTCTCTGATTTATGCAAGAGGTATAATGTGAAATATCAAATTCAATTCAAGCCTAAAGCTATCAAAGACTTAGAAAAACTTTCTTCTCAAGATCGGACTAGGATTATGGCTAAAATTGAAGCAATGAAGGATAATTTACAAGGAGATGTCAAGCAATTAAAGAATTTTACGCCTAATTATCACTTAAGGGTGGGTAACTATCGAATTCTATTTGAGGTTGAAGAAATCACTTTAAAATATCTACAATTAAATTAAGGAGAAAACAATGATTGAATTACATCCTGAATTCTTAATCAAAAATGGCAAAAAAGAATTTGCTGTTTTAACTTATGAGGAGTTTATGAAAATTAAAGAAATCTTAGAAGACTTAGAGGATTTGGAAGATTTAATACAGGCAAAAGAAGAAGAAAAAGATAGTCAAACTTATTCTCTAGATGAGGTTAAGAAGATGCTAAATATTGATTGATTGCTTGTATCTTGCTTTAATTCTACTATTTCGCAGATGGGAAAAAATAGAGTTCCCCTTGTATCTCTAAATCCGGCTCGTTTTCCTACTTTTCGAGAGTTTTCGTCTATTTCACAAGAATATACACAGTCATAACCAACGCTCTCGACAGCTAATCTAAATCCTCCAATACCAGCAAAAAGATCGATAAATCTGAGTTTTTCGTTTGTCATTGCCAAATTATGACATCAAAGAAATTAATCAATGGGTGCGTTAACCAAGAGTAACGCACCCCGAGGAAATTACACCGAAGTTAAGGTTTTCTCCGCGCTAATTTGCGCTTCGGGACTATCCGCTTCCGAGGGAGGGACTACTTGCCAGAATTGACCGAGATAACTATCCCAATTAGCTAAAATTAACTTACCTTTGGGGCTATTAGTGCGTTCTACATGGGCCTCAATTAAAGATTTTAACTGTTCCGCACCGGCAGCCGTGGCAACCCGTTGAATCTTGACAATTTCGGGGTTAAGTTTCTCCGGTAGGGACGGATCAAGGATATAAGCTAATCCTCCCGTCATCCCGGCGCCGACGTTGCGACCGACGGAACCAAGCACGACAATTACCCCACCGGTCATGTATTCACAGAGGTGATCCCCGGCCCCTTCGATAACTGCTTTCGCGGTGGAATTGCGGACAGCAAAGCGTTCACCAGCGCGACCATTAGCGTATAATACCCCACCGGTGGCCCCGTAGAGACAGGTATTACCGATAATAGCGTTATCTTCGGGCTGATAATTGGCGTTTTGGGGCGGTAAGATGACAATTTCGCCGCCGTAGATGCCTTTACCCACATAATCGTTAGCTTCTCCCTCTAAATGGAGATTGACACCGGGTAAATTAAAGGCTCCGAAACTTTGACCGGCCGCACCCTGGAAATTGAGCTTAATTTCGCCTTCAAAGCCGTCATTCCCGTATTTTTGGGCAATTACCCCCGCAATTCTCGCTCCGACAGAGCGATCGGTATTGACAATCCTGTAGGTTTTGCTGACGGTTTCCTGTTGTTCGATCGCCTGTTTAATCTCGCTATCGGCTAGAATATCGTCATCGAGAACAGCACCGTTACTATGTACTTCCTCGTGCTGCAGCCAAGAGCGATCGCCACGACCATCGGGTAAATTCAATAAACAATCGAGATTGAGGGATTCTGTCTTAGTTAAACGAGCATCGGAGCGCACTTTTAACAGATCTGCCCGGCCAATCACCTCATTTAAACTGTGATAGCCTAATTTCGCCAATAATTGCCGCGTTTCCTCAGCCACTAAAGTGAAGAAATTGACCACATGAGCGGGAATTCCTGGAAAACGAGCGCGGAGACGTTCCTGCTGGGTAGCGACTCCCACAGGGCAATTATTCGTGTGACAGACGCGGGCCATGATACACCCCTCAGCAATCATGGAAATGGAACCAAAACCGAATTCCTCCGCACCCATCAGAGCAGCCATGAGGATATCCCAACCGGTTTTTAGTCCTCCATCTGCGCGCAAAATCACCCGATGACGCAGTTGATTTTCCATTAACATCCGATGCACTTCCGTCACTCCCAATTCCCAGGGACTACCCGCGTGTTTGATCGAACTTAGGGGTGATGCACCTGTACCACCATCGTGGCCAGAAATCTGGATAATATCAGCGTTAGCTTTGGCAACTCCGGCCGCAATTGTACCGATACCGATCTCGGCCACTAATTTGACGGAAACTTTGGCCCGGGGGTTAATTTGGTGTAAATCGTAGATTAATTGTGCTAAATCTTCGATCGAGTAGATATCGTGGTGAGGAGGGGGAGAAATCAAAGTTACTCCCGGTTTCGATCGCCGTAACATGGCAATATAGGGACTGACTTTTTTCCCGGGTAATTGACCTCCTTCTCCCGGTTTTGCTCCCTGGGCCATTTTAATCTCTAGCTGTTTTCCACTCATTAAGTATTCGGGAGTGACTCCAAAACGACCCGAAGCTATCTGTTTAATGGCAGAATTAGCTGTATCACCGTTTTTTAAGCCGTTTAGGTGGGGCATGGTCACGGAATGTCCCTCGGCATCCACATCGCTTAAGCTGGTGTAACGGATCGGATCTTCTCCCCCTTCTCCAGAATTGGACTTACCTCCGATGCGATTCATGGCGATCGCTAGGGTTTCGTGTGCTTCCCGGCCCAAGGCACCGAGGGACATTCCCCCTGTGCAGAAGCGTTGCAGGATACTTTCGATCGATTCTACTGCTTCGAGGGGAATTGAAGCTCGATCGCTGTTAAATTCTAATAAATCGCGTAAAGCGGTGACAGGTCTTTGCTGCAAGATTTGACGATAGGTTTCGTAATGGTCATATCCTTCCCCTTGGGAGTGAGCGGCCACGGCTTTATGGAGTGCTTTCGCCATTTCCGGGGAATTCATGTGGTATTCTCCCCCCGGACGGTAGTTGACAAAACCGTAGTTTTCTAGTTTTTTAGCGGTAAGATTGGGGAAAGCTTTACTGTGGAATGCGATCGCTTCTTGGGCCACTTCAGCAATGCTTAAACCCCCGACGCGACTGGTAGTACCGTTAAAAGCTAGTTTAACTAAATCTGCCGATAATCCGATCGCCTCAAAAATTTGCGCCCCATGGTAGGAAGATAGGAGAGAAATGCCCATTTTCGAGAGGATTTTCAGTAATCCCGCTTCTACGGATTTGCGGTAATTAATTAGGGCTTTTTCGAGGCTAATAGCTTCTAATTTGCCATTTTCCATCAATTTCTGAGTTTTTGGCTCGATCCACCACTGGGCGATCGTTTCTAGGGCCAGATAGGGACAGACTGCGGAAGCGCCATAACCAATTAGACAAGCGAAGTGATGGGTACTCCAACATTGGGCCGTGTCGATCACGATCGAAGCTTTTAAACGCAAGTGTGAGCGAATCAGGTGATGATGGACGGCACCAACGGCCAATAAAGGGGGAATATAGCTAGTTTTTTCGTCAATAGGAGCAGTTCTGTCACTAAGAATTAAAATTTCCGCTCCCGATGCTACTTTCTTGGCGGCCTCAGCGCACAAATTAGCGATCGCGGTTTCTAATCCCTGCGGTCCGGTGGTCAGATCATAAAGGGTAGAAAGTTCGGCTGTTTTGTAGCTAGAGGTTTTAACTTTGGCTAATTCCGCATTATTGAGCAGGGGAGAGTCTAATTTCAGTAAATGTGCGTCATCAACCCCTAATTTAAGTATATTGCCCCGTCGTCCCAGATACATAGTCAAGGACATGACTAAACTTTCGCGTAAAGGATCGATGGGAGGGTTAGTAACTTGGGCAAAACGTTGTTTAAAGTAATCGTAGAGAAGATGGGGTTTACTGGAGAGGACCGCTAGGGGAGTGTCATCACCCATACAGAAAGTCGGTTCTTTTCCCTGCTCTGCCATGGGGACGATAATCAGATCCACATCTTCGGATGTATAACCGAAAGCGGTTTGCAGGGGAAGGAGATTACTAGGGGTGGGAATGTCTATCGCTGTTTCTTTGTCAATAAAGGTGCGTTGGGATTTCACCCATTCACCGTAGGGATTAGCGCGGGCAATTTCCTGTTTAATCGGCCAATTACGCTTAATTTCGCCTTTTTCTAGGTCAACTGCGATCATTTGACCGGGGCCGAGACGACCTTTTTCCATAATGGTGGTTTCATCGAGGGGAATAGTTCCCGCTTCCGAGGAAACGACGATATAACCGGTGTTAGTAATGCTATAACGGGCCGGTCGCAAACCGTTGCGATCCAAACAAGCGCCGACGATTCCCCCGTCACTGAAGACCAGTAAAGCTGGGCCGTCCCAGGGTTCCTGTAAACCGCTATAGTATTCGTAGAAGTCGATAATTTCGGGATAATTCTGTAAATCCGGCTGATTATTGTAGGCCTCCGGCACTAGGATCATAGCCGCTTCTAGGGGACTGCGGCCGGTTCTCACCAATAATTCTAGGGCGCTATCGAGGTTATAGGAGTCGCTGTTAGCGGGGTTAACAATGGGAGTCAGGGATTGTAATTCTTCGTGGGTCCAACCTTGGGTTTCTAAAGCGGGTTCCCGGGCCGACATCCAGTTAATATTGCCCAAAAGGGTGTTAATTTCGCCGTTATGACCCAATAAACGCATCGGTTGAGCGAGGGGCCATTTGGGTTGGGTATTGGTGCTAAAACGACGGTGATAAATAGCGAATTGACTGCTATAGGCGGGATTTTGCAGGTCTAGATAGAATTCTCGCAGGATTTCGCCCCGTACCATGCCTTTATAGACAAGGGTGCGACAGGAAAAGGAACAGAAATAGAAATCATCGGCCAGTTGCTTACCGACTTCAGAACGGGCAATATAGAGTAGGCGATCGAATTGAGAACCGGCTAAATCGGGGGAAGTCACCAGAATTTGCTCGACGTAGGGTTGATTTTCCCTTGCTTGTCTTCCGAGGACTTGGGGATGGACGGGAACAGCACGCCAACCTAAAATCTTAATATTATATTTATTGACAATTTCCTCGATATGTGCTTTAGCCTCGGCGCGTTCTTGGGCCGCTTGGGGAAGAAAGACCATACCCACCCCTAGACGCTCAGATTCCGGCATATTTAAGCCATTTTCGGCGAACCAAGGAGCGAGGACATCTCTGGGGATAGCGGTCATCATACCGGAACCGTCCCCGGAATCCTGATCGGCGCTGCAGCCTCCCCGGTGTTCCAAACAACCTAAGGCTAAAAGGGCCTGTTCAATCAGTTGATGGCTGCCGGAACCGCGCACATCGGCAATAAAACCGACTCCGCAAGCGTCCCGCTCCTCTACGAGCCATCGTGGACCCCAATAGGGATCGATTTGGTGTATATTGTCGGTTTTTAGGTTATTTTGTTGCGCCATAGAAGTTATCCTTAGGGTCGTTGTCTAGAAGGGTGGGATAGTTGGTCTGCTGAAAGGGTCAATCTAGAATAGAATTTTTTTTGATCTTGCCGTTTCGATTGTCGCTGATTTTTCCTAATTTTTGCCTGTTGCCATCTTTATCTTGGCCGGTCTGAGGAATCACAGGTGATCTACCATGATATAGTAGCTCTCAGGAATTGTCATCGAAAATCCCCTGGATGGGGTGAAACATCCTGTTAGGTGCTTATTTTGGCAGAATATTCTCAGATTATAAATATTATTGGAGCAATGGGGTCAAATTCAGGACAAGACTTTCGCTAAAGAGGCAGGTAAATCGGCTAATTTTTCCACCACTGTCACCCCAGCTTCTTGAAAATGACGTAGGCTATCTTTTCTGGTATTCTTAGCGGCAACAGAGTAGGAAAGTTGGTTAGAAATAATTGTTTCTGTATCACCGAAATTGGTTTCAATCGCTGTATTTAACCCGACAAGATAGGCAATCACTGGTTTTTCGATCGCCGAGGCAATATATTTGGCCGCCTCGATTTCGGCCTTTCCTCCCACCTGACTGACGAGGAGAATTGCCTCGGTATTGTCATCTTCCTCAAAAACCTGCAACCATTGGGACAAATTGGAGCCAATAATGCCGTCAGTACCCAAATTTACCGCCATAGATTCACCATAACCGGCTGCTGTTAAAGTTTTCGCCACTTCATCCCCTATGCGATCGCCACGGGTGATCAGACCGATTGTCCCCGATTGATAAAAACTCGGTTCACAAATACCCAACCAAAGATAATTGGGAATAATCACACCCTGGCTGCCGGGGCCGAGAATTAATGTTCCGGTGGTACTAGCTATCTTTAATAATTCCACCAGATCCAAGGGGGGAACTCCGGGGGTGACGATAATTAATTGGGGAATGGCTGCTGCGATCGCTTCTAAGGCCGCATCTAGGACTTGATTGGGGGGGACTAAAATTAAACTGGTCTTGATTTCTCCGGCTTCAGCAACGGCCTCGGCCACTAGATCAAACACTGGTATCTCTGCGATTATCTCACCACCGTGGCCACTAGCCACCCCCGCTACTAAACAGGTTCCCTGAGCTTTCAATCGTGCCGCATAATATTTGCCTAGGGGTCGATCGATCCCTTGCATAATTATCTGATCTTTATCTGTCCATTTCATATATTAAGTGTTGGGAGTTGTTTCAGTAAACAGTAAACAGTAATCAGTAAACAGTAAACAGTAATCAGTGAGACACTGTTGATGGGAGTTTTTTTCAGTGGTCAGTAAACAGTACACAGGATTTGCTGAAAAAGTTTATTGGTGGGGTTAGGAGTCAGTCCCGATGCCAAAGTTGGCACCGCCAAGCCTGAAAGTAATACCTACTTCCCACTCCCCACTTCCCACTCCCCACTTCCCACTTTCCAGTCAGGAGTCAGTAGCCGGTCGTCGGTCGTCGGTCGTTTCAGGCTTTATTGCCCTCTTTTTTTGTACCAATATATGTACTAAAAGGAGGATGATGTCAGGTTTTTGAAGGTCCTAATCCTATTTTATGGCACTAACATCGGATTTTAACAGGTCAAAAGCCTTATTTATTTTAAAAGGTTTTTACCATTATTCAGCAAGCCCTAATTAGAAATTAGCGAAGCTTAATCCACATTCCCAAATCACCGTAATTCACCGCCATCGTCGCAATAATAGCGGTGCTTTGCTATAGCTAACGCTACTGAGAGGAACTATTTCTTTTCAAGGCAATTGCTAATTGTCTCAGTCGTTCACTAACTTCTAAATTAAATTCTTGAGATTTCAAATTAGCGGGTAATTCTGCTACAAGCTGAGGATTCTCTTTATACCATTCGTTTTGAGCGACACCTGCCCATGTTCCTTCTTTTTCTCGAAAAATATCCACTAATCCTCTTAATTCTTGAATACAGTAGGACTCAAATCCTGCAGCTTCAAAAATACCATGGCGTAGATATTCTTCAAAAGCGTTAATATCATTAGTTACTTCAAAGGTAACAACCTCTCTGGGTGGGGTTAATTGGTCAGCCAAATCGATCCAATTAACCCCAACTGTATCTACTGTCATTCCGATAACGTTTTTGGCAATTTCTGTTACACCTAACACCTGTTGACGAAGATTAGGATCAAAGAGTAAATCAGAACCATACTTAACGTATTTTTTTAAGACTCTAAAAGCAGGTTCATCTCCTTGATAATAGTTATCAATCAGTTCCACATCAGCCCCTAAGGATTTGACAATTTGGCTGCGGGTATCACTGTTAACAGGACCGCGAATTAATGCTTCAGCAACGGGACGAGCAAATCTTAAAAATAACACTGATAAGCTATTTTCTAAGCGAGTTAAAAACTCCTGTTCTGAATAACCAATTAATCGTTCTTTTACTTGAGAACTTCCCCATAATAAAGAGGACATATAATCGACTAATTTTAAGGCTTCATCTTTTAATTCTGCCGCTAATTGTCGAGCAAGGGCATCCAAAAATTTTCTAACATCCCCATACAAGTCATCCCGCCAGGCATAATTAGCTTTTGCCTTGTCGAAGTCTGGAAAAGAATTTGCATCAAAAATAATTTCTTTTTTTCTTAAAGTTTCTTGTCTTAATTTTGCCATTTCAATGGCTAACAGTTGCCCATAGCGTTCTTTAAACTTTTCGATACTACTAGAAGATTCGTTATTAACTTTTTCTAAGGGTTTGTTAATGGCAGATGTTTCATAAAAGTTTTGTAAATCAGCTTTTATCTGTTCCCATTTTCTATGCCACCATTCTGAAAAATCAATTCTTCTTCTCTCTTCTTCAAGGCGTTGTGCTTCTTCAGGATTTTCGGGAAATCTTTGACTGACAAAATGGTGAATGTCCTCTGAGGTGCTGACAATTTTATCAATGGAAGCTTCACAACGTTTCTTGAGAATTGCTACTCGCTCAGTATTAATATAATTAAAGATTTTTTGTTTAATTTCAGGGATTCCTGTAGCTTGAGTTCTTAACATTTTATCATCTATAATTCCAGTCAAAGTTTTTAATTTATCTTGAATATTACTGGCTTTTCCGATTTCTAATTGAGTATGTTCTTCCGCCAGATTATTTAAGATTAAATAAGCTCCTGCTGAACCAGAAACAATGCGATTAACCGGTAAATTAGCGCGTTTTGACCAATCCTGAGAGGCTTCTGTAATATGAGTTTTAAGGGCTTCTGGGCTACCAAGAGAGTCAATATGACTTAAAAAGACAAATAACTTATCAGCAATGGTGACATTCTTATCACCTTGTTCTGTAAATTTAATAATTTCTAATTCGGCTTCTCGAATACTGCGAAAACGCTGAATCACGATGACTGCATCACAGTCTGATAACATTTGTTGGGCTTCATCAACGTGCTTGGCTAACCCAGAATCTGAACCAGGAACATCATAAAAGACGATTCCTTCTGCTTGAGCGAGTTTATTAGTATAAAGTCGGGCTTCTAGGACCGCATGGGCGTATTTTTCATCGGCAACGTATTTTTTTAGTTTTTCTCGGATGTCTTCTAGTCGAGTAAAAGGAATAGATAAATTACCTTCTCGTCTGACTTGTTTTAGGGTGATTTCGTTTTCTCTAATGGTGTTTAAGTCTTCTTTTGCGCCAACGGTTTCTAATTCTTTGAGGAGATGAATAAATTGTTCTTCGCTGCGGGTTTGCACTTCTAATCTTTGTTCAGATTCGCTTTTAACGGAATAAATTTGAGTGGTGGTAAAGGTACATCTTCCCCCTTTGGCAGGAAGTAAATCACATTCTAACCATGCGTTAATAAAGGTACTTTTTCCAGCCTTTTCTAAGCCAACCACAGCGATACGAAATTCTCTTTTTCTCAGTCTTTCGAGTTGACGGTTAGCAGGTATTGCCTCTTGCATGAGGATTTCTGTTAATTGAGAGGGAACTTCAGCTTGGGGAAGTTTGGCTAAGTCAACGGCAAAATGTTGGATATTTAAGACATCACTGAGGCGGGTTTCATAGTAAGATGAGGCGGATTTCCAATCCATTAAATTAACTCCTTAAATACGGTTGAATGATTTGAGAACAGACGCATCTCTCAAGCGACCTAGCTGGATAATTTGACCTTCTTTATTCTTAGGTATATCCCTTTTAATAACATATTTAGTTTCTGCACCAATGATATCTTGTCCATTGGTTATGTCAATCCTAATATAAAATTTAAGTTGACTGTCTGGTGAAATTTCTTGAACAATTGTCTCTATAATTTTTTCATCAGCTTCCTCTTTTCTAATACATAAAAATTCTGGAGCAGATTCAATTAGTTGAATTATTCTCTCTCTATTTATCAGCTTTCCTTCAGTTAAGTCATAAACTGCTGATGCAGGAACAGCTAGACAAATCGCTGTAGGAATTGCACGTCCTTTTTCGGGTGATATATTTTGCTGTTGATCTTGGCTTAAAGACTTCGATTTTACTAATGCAAATCCTGAGAGTAAAATAAAAGCGGCAAATATCAAGAACTCCATTTGTGTTTTTTCCTCCAATTTTGTAAAAATAGACTTTTCCAGCCAAGTCGATAAGCCCCAAATATCGATTTTATCTATTAGAAAACTTTTTCTTACAGGATCAAAAAATTTTTTTACTATATTATCATAAATAATGCTGAAATCGTTTTCTAGGTAGGAATTAGTTTCAATCCCAAAACACTCGCAAACTTTCTTTGCTTTTACTTCATCTTTCTCTAGTAGATTAATGACTTTATAAAGTACCCCCCTTTTCTCAGATTTAATTTGGGAATATATTTTATTAATGTCAAATCGTTCATTGATTAGAGATTGAAAGCGATCATTAGCCATTTTACCTATCATCCTCTTGAAATTTGTCCAGTTGATAAAATTCCTCTTCTAATCTTTTCGCTCTTTCTTGCATAGGTTGCCACACATTTTGCTGTTTTTCATAATCAAAAGTCATCTCCTGTCTAGCCTTTTCTAGTCTATCTCGATACTGATCAAGAATATCATTTTGAGTTTTATCTACACTTTTTTTTAAATCGTCAATTTGTGCTAATAGCCATTCTATTACTTGCTTTAACATCTCAGGTTCAACTTCTTGTAACTGTTTTTTCCAGTCGGCTAAAATTTCTCCTATACTTGGAATTTTTGCATTATCGCTAAAGCGTTTTTCCTTTTTGGGAATTATCCATAACCAATGTTTCCAAGTTCTATATTCTTCAATATATTTTTCTTTTTTAATTTCAAAGTCCGAGTCAAACTTAACAAAATCAAATTTTAGATTATCTTTAACTTTGTTTAACTCTGATTCTGGAAATCTAATCACAATATCAGGAGCGCGTTCATTAGAACCTTTTTCTAAATAAGCAAGATGACAGATGAATAATTCATTTACCGCTTCATACATTCGCTGAATCTCTTGGGTAGCAATTTTATCCAACACTTGCGCTATAATCAGACTAAGATGAATAGACAGTTCGTTAAGTTCGTAATTTTTTTCCTTAAGACTCTCTTTTTCTTCCTGAGTTTTTGCCACCACATTTTGTCCATTTTTGGCGAAATAATGAATATAGCCCAGTTGGATTAATCTTCTCAGATTACCCTCTAGCAAGTTAACATTGACAATATTAGCTTTTTTAAAATTAGGATGATCTAGCGTAACTCTGCCATTTTCTAAAGATTCTGCAACTGCTTCTAAAATATGGTCAACTCCTCTCCCCAGAGCATTTCTCCAATCATAGAGAGGAACTAATTTTTCTTCAATTTCATTATAAGGTTCAGTAAATTGAAGATCGGTAATAGCTTCTGTTAATATAGAAAGGGGATCATCTTCTGTTTGTTGGTTTATATACTCCTTACAGGTTTGATTAATTTTTTCAAAAGGCTTTCGTAAATTAGCATCACTCACTTGCAGAAATTGATCTAAGGAAGATTTAATCCATGAGATTTTTTCTATTTCCTGTTGATAATTTTCTTCCGAACTGTTAAGAATTGCCGTGGTAGTTTGTACTGCCCATTGTGCAATACTATTTCCTGCCGCTACCTTAAATCTTTCTATAGCTTGGGGAATAACTAATTTAGGAAAATGTTCTGCTATATGCTTGCTTAGTTTCTTTTCAAATTCTTCTGCATAGGATTGTTTGAATAACTCTTTGGCAATTTGTTCTTGTTGAGAGATAGTCCATTGTTTAGGATCAAGACTTAAGTTTCCTCGCTTCATGATTTCCTTAATTAAAACTTGAAAGTTATCTCTAGCTTGCTCATAGGGTTTTAATACTTTCTCAAGTCTGGTTTGATCATGCTCTGACCAATTTTCCTCTCTTGTAGGTAATTCCTCTAACAGATCCTGAAGCAATTTCTTATTATCCTGAATTTGTAAAGCTAATAAGGCTGGCCATGTACTCAGTTTTACAATTCTCAAATTTTCAATATCTTTTGTGTATTCTCTTAAATTCTCGATCAGTTTTTCCTTAATATTTTCAGTCGTTTCTTCAACAAACTCACTTTCACTTTCTTGCCAATCATCATCTGATCTGAATATATCAATCCGATTTAAAATAAATAGCATTCGTGCAGGAGAGCCGCCTAAATCTTTAACTTGATCAACAACTTCTGATAAGAGATTATCAACTTTATAAGGATCTGTTTCTGCGCTGTTATATGTTACTAAACATAAAGCTTCACGACATTGTTTGATAATCCCAAGATTTCCCTCATCTCCTACATAAGATAACCCGGGTAAATCTAATAATTTAACTCTAACCCCTTTAGGCAATTTTAAGAAACTTTCATCTTTAACCAGTCTAAAAGGATAATAAATAATAGAGCGAGGGTAAGCTAAATCAGGTTGTTTTTTTCTGGCTTTAATATAAGCCTTCATTAACTGTTTTAAGCGACTATAAATATCTTCATCGCTAATCTTTTCCCATTTCCCGCATTCCCACAACGCCCCTGGCGTTTCTTCAATAATTAAAGTCTTTTCTTCGCTATACTCAATGGTAACTGTTCCTGCACTCATTTCTCGCTGTGCCATCGGTACAATATTAGCACCACAGAGGAAATTCACTAGGGTACTCTTCCCACTGCTCGTCGTGCCAGTCGTCGCTAAAATCAGGGTAGGATGGCGCAATTCATTGATTAACACTTCTAAAGCTTTCTCTAGGTTACTAGAAAGTTCGTGGATCTCACCATGATAGGATTCAGGAAAATGCTGAATAATCTCCGTTTTGAAGTCACCCCAATAACCCGCTAGAAGGTTGGCTTTATTTTCCACTGCTTGGAAAACTTCGTAAGATTTTTGACCCATAATACTCCATCCCTGACAGAATAAGCCGATTCAAGAATAAGCCACAACTTCATTATACTGAGTTTTATCCGATTGATTGGAACCAACGCTTTTCATGAGTTCTGAAATTT
Organism: Microcystis sp. M144S2; assembly: GCF_020246065.1. Lineage (NCBI taxonomy): Bacteria > Bacillati > Cyanobacteriota > Cyanophyceae > Chroococcales > Microcystaceae > Microcystis > Microcystis sp. M144S2. The sequence goes on along the minus strand of NZ_JADBTR010000107.1, from coordinate 10,898 downwards.
TCTGGTTCTCATTAAGCCTAGATTTTGCCGCAACTTATTGAGAATGTAGTCTCTGATACTAAATCTGGTTATTAAAAACTGATTATTTATTTCCCCTTTTGCCTCTTGCCTGTTGCATGAGTGCCTCCCCTCTATAAGTAGCCTATACTCAACGGATTTAGTATGAAACGCTGATAATTGCGTTCAATATTCTTAATAACTACGGCGGATTCAGGATTGGTCTGGTACATTCTCCACTAAGGAATTAGCTGTGCCAGACGAATAAAGCAACCGCCGTAATTTATTACGCTTCCAAGGCCGCTCAGATCAGCAAGAAATTGCTGCTGACCAGGTTGGGGAAGACCGCGTTGGCCGACGCCACATCCGAGGGAAAAGCTGGATTGAAGCGGTTCAGGTTGGCGATCTGCGTGACCGCGAGAACGCCAGTGCCGTCGGGATCAAAGAACAGATCACCGTTGGAGAGGTTATAGATGAAGCGCTGGCTTGCCGTGTTGGCCACCGTCGCCCCAGCCTCCGCCCGCAGCTGGGCTGCGGTAAGGGTGGAGCCGGTCAGGCCTGCGTAGACGTTCTTGTCGAAGACCAGTTGGTCCAGACTGGAGTTGAAGTCCCGCAGTTGATCCACCCCATTGAGACCTGGGGCCTCGTTGAAGGTGAAGCGATCGTTTCCTCCCCCCCCTGTGATGATGTCGTTCCCCTGGCCGCCGATGAGGGTGTCGTTACCCGCCTGTCCCTTCACCTGGTCGTTGCCCAGCCCACCGGAGACCAGGTCGTTGCCATTGCCGCCGTTGAGATCATCGATGCCATCCTCACCGAAGAGGCTGTCGTTGCCCTCTCCGCCATACATATCGTCGTTGCCAGTGCCGCCATAAATCTGATCGTTGCCGGCATCCCCACGCAACATGTCAAAGCCGTTTTCACCGTAGATGGTGTCATGTCCTTTACCGCCATCGGCAAAGTCATTGTCATCGCCGGCCCAGAAGGTGTCCGCGCCTCCATCGCCCCACATGCAGTCATCCCCAGCCAAGCCCTTGAATTGATCGGAGCCGTTGGTGCCGCCAAAGAGCTCACTGGCCTTGCCCTCCCCGTTGGGACTGAACACGCCGCGGGCATCAAGGTAGTTGCCACCATTGCCGACAAGCACCCCATTCACATAGCCAGCCCTGCCCACCAGCCGTTGAGTTCCAGTGACATCTACCACCGTCTGAGTGGCCTGAAGCAATAAAGCTTCAGAAGAATAGGTGTTGAAGCTTTGCAGGGATCGCTCATAATCAGCATCATTCACCGCAAAGATCTTGTGGTAGAGATGCTTCACTCCCGTGGCAGCCATCACCATGTCGGCCACTGTCTTGCCTTTGATTTCCTCCACCAGATCCGTGGCAGCCAGCTTGCTCAGGTAGTAGGCCTCATCACCCCGCTGCAGTTGCTGCATCTGGTAGGCATAGATGAAATCATGGGTCGGGCCAAGCATACCGCCGGGGGTTTTGGCCTCTGCCAATCCCCCCAGCCAGAGGGAGATATTTTGGAAGTTCTGGTTGCCGCTGGGCGTGTTCACCGGTGCTGCGGGATTCAGGGCATCGGAGCTGCTGCCGCTGTAGAGCAGGCCCATGAAAGCGTCATCCCCCATGGCCAAATCCGCCGCAGCGGAGAGGGCGGCGGCGTAGGTGGCTGCCGCGCCTGGAGCCGAACTGGCTTGCAGTTGATTCCAATAGGAGAGATTGGCATTGCCCGAATAGCCACTGAGGATGGCATCGCGGGCGTAGGCCATGATGAACGTCTTCAACGATTCGGGATGAAGCAGATGGGCTCCAAAATCCTTCCAGCTGATATAGGGCCGCAGGTTGGCCTCCAGGGCCGCCAGGTTGGCGTCAATGGCATTGTTGGCCTGCACCAACCCAGTGGTGCCATCTGGAGAGGTGCGTACGCCACGAAGGTAGGTTTGAATCTGGCGACGGGCTTCATTGAGGGAGGTGATGCCAGTATCCAGGCCGCGGGCGATGTTGAGGGCGCCCAGATCCAGGGGCAGGCCCACCAGGGCGTTTTGAAGGGTGTTGGTGATGAATTCATCGGTGGCGTTGCCCACCTGCTGGCTCATCCCTGCCGCGATCTGCCCTGCCGTGTGGCGCGTGTAGATCTGGGGGGCGAGAAAGGCCTGCAGCAGCGGGATGTCCATCTGCCCGCCGGGGTTGGCCAGGCCTGTTTGCTGGTTCACCGAGGTGAGGGCCACGGTTTCGGTGAGTTGGGAATGGCCGAAGCGAAAGGCGCTGGAGGCGAATTCCGCCAAGATGCTGGCATTGAAGCCGGCGTTGTTGTTGTTGCCCGCATTGGCACCTGCGAATGCACCCAGGTTGGGGGTAATGCGCCGCGCGTACTCCTGCAACACATGGTGTTGGTAGAAGTTTTCATTGGCCAGCTTGGCCATTTCAAACAGCTCTTCTCCGGAAAGGGACTGGTTATTACAATTGTTTCCGGCATTCTGGGCTAGATTGGCCTCGATCTGAGACAGGATATTGTTGTGGGTGGTGACAAAGATCTCATGCATTGCCGTGAGACCAATATTTTCATTCAGGCGCCCATCTCCGCCCACAGCGTGTTCATTCAGCCGAGAGGGATCCTTCAGATCACCGTTGGCTTTGAAGGGATCGCTACCAGCAGGCTGGGGAGATCCTTTCCAGTCACGGGCCAGATCGATCAGAAACGCTGAACCGGCCTTGGCCAGCACCTGATTGGACGTGACATCCGCCGTATCAAAGACGTAGCTCTTCTGCCCCGTCACCTTGTTGAGTACCACAAAGGCATAGCGCCCCGCATTAGGCTGGCCCTGGGGGATGATCTCCACCAGGGGCACAGACAGCACATCGCGATCGCGCAAGGTCAGGCCAATGCGCTTGGCATTCTTTTTCAGGTCAAACCAGCGGGCGGTGGAGTTTTGCGGATCTGCGAGCAGCCGGCCCGTCAGTTCACCATTGCCCTTGTATTCCCGCATGAAAATGGCATGGCTCTCCACCGAGCCATAGACCTGGTTGAGATCAAAAAAGGCGGAGGTCTGGTTGAAGCTCTCGCCATTGCGTGGGGTGAGCTTCAGCACGCTCTGGCCGCTGCCGTTGGTGGTGGTGGAGGCAACCACGCCGGTGAAGGCCGCCTTGCTGTTGATGGTGGTCACTATATCGTTGAGGGTGGCACCCGCACTGATCACGATCAGCTGCTCATTGAGTACCAAGGTCCCCCCACTGGTGCCAGTGAAGCTGGTGCCGATGGCGGCGTTCTCATTGTCCACATCCCATTGGCTGGGGCGGCTGTAGCCCGCTAGGCCTAGCTCCGCCACTAGGGCATCGCGGCTGCCCTCGCCGATCTCCACCTGCACGGTGTTGGTGCGGGAGAGAGCCATGAAGTTGGTGGGCGAGCCAGGGGTGTAAAGGCTGTCTCCGGGGAGCAGGGGGATCAGCAGGCTGCCATCCTTGCCCTTGGCGAGAAAATCCATGCCGTGGTCGTTGTATTGGCCAAACAGGGCGAAAAAGCCTGAATTCGGCAGGGGATTTCCGGTATTGGAGCCATTCACCCCATTGCCACCGGTGAGAATGGTTTCATGGCGGGTGTTGTTTTTCTGGCTCACCCGCTTGCCGGCCTGGGTGCCGGCCTGGGTCCACTCCCTGGCGTAGGGATCATCCAACACCTGCAGCGCTGTCCTGCCGCTTTGATTGGAAACCAGATTGCTGATCAGCCTGGGGCTGGCATCAAAGATGTGGGGATTGCTGGGATTGGCAGAGCCGCGAAGGCTGTAATCAATCGTATAGTTTTGGTCGTAGACGACCGCTCCCGTCTGGAAGTTGATCGTGAAACCACCCGTGGCTTGCGTGAAGCTCTGGCTGGTGAGACGGCGAAACAGTGTGCCTGTCGCCCCGGCCATGAATTTCGGATCTGTGGTGGACAAGGGGTAGGGTGCCGAGATGGGGGTGATGCCGCCACCCACCTGGTAACGCAATTGATCCGTGCCATCGACAAAGCGGATGCCGCTGGTGGGTCTGGCGCCCGTCACACCGGGATTGAAGCCAGGCAGAACGGCGAGACGGGGATCGTTGTTCCACTCCTTGTAGATGCGATATTGATAACGGAGAAAAAACAGATCGTCGATTGTGAAAGTATCAATCACCGAATCGAAATTGGGATTTGGCATGATTTGGCAATGTGCAATATTTTTCCTAACTCGTGTGCAACCATATTTTTAGTCTTGATTTACAAGGCTTTCAGAAATCAGCAGAGATAAAGTCTCCTTTGTAACCCTGATTCTGTCGTTTTTAGTTGCACATCGCGTTTTTTTACTCTAAAGACAATAATATGGTTTAAGGGCAGAAACGTTGCATCTCCCAATAAAACTTTACATTTAACCCACCCTGCGCAATCCTTAACATTCCATTGATAATTTTCCCTAATACATTGCTTAGAAACCATTACCAGCAATGATTATAGCTAGAGTGATCGATTTTTCTCAAGGTGAAGAATTGTAATTTGTTTTCTCAGAAAAATCAATTATTGAGAATGGTTCTTAATAGTAGTTTCTACAATGACAGTTTTTGGTAAAAACATCTTGAGGAATGTAAAAATATATAAAAATATATGAAGATGTGCGGAGTGTCGGATTTAAGAACATAACAAACCCAAAACGCCATTTTTTCAATTGAACTGGTCACTGATTCTAGGCTAATTTAATTGCTGCCGTGACTACCTCTTCTAAAGACTCTAACCAATGAAAGTTAACATCAGCTAAACTCTGACTGAGATCGATCGCTTGGTTGTCAGCTAGGACGCGAAAAATTATTTGTGGTAGGGTGGGATTGAGAAAAGAGCGGGGTTCCAAGGTTTGTCTTTCCTGTCGGGTCGCCCGGATCGTTCGTTCGCCGCTGCCCCGGCTGGGTGATAATGGGCTATAACTGCGGTAGTAATGGCTAATAGTCTCGATCGCTTTTTGGCCAAAGTCGGGATAACTGATAATATCAACGATAACCACTTTTAAATTAGGCAATAGTTGGAATTGTTGCAGACCAGCCTCTATTTGCTCGTTTAATTGCTCTAATTCTAGTCTTTCCTCCAGTATAAGCCATGCCGCCAGTTTTGCCCCCTTGCCTGCCAAGGCATCCCAGACAGTGGACATCAAACCCTGGCCATTGCTAATCACGGCTATTCGGCCGGTTTGATCAATTATCGACCAAGGGGATTGTAATTGGGGTGGGGTCAAAGCTAGAAGATCGAGATGTCTAGCTAAAGCGGCATCATTAACACTTATTTTGCCATCTAGGGCCATCACTTCCCCAGCTTCGTTGATACCGAGGGGATTAATCTCGATAATATCGAGATCTTTGCTGACAAAGAGACTATACATTTTTTCGAGAATTTGACTGATAGACTCGATCAAAGACCCTCTTAAACCCATAGATACGGCTAATTGCCGACAGAGATAGGGGGAAAATCTCGCTTCGATGACCACTTTTTGCATGGTTTCCAGTAAACTGTCCACATCCATCCCCCCTTGACTCGCACCCAGTAAAACCGGTCTTTGCAGATGATAATCGAGTAAAATGGCTAAAAATATCTCCTGTTGCGGATTATACCTGGCTTCTGCTAAGATTACCTCTGGATATTCTCCGGCGATCGGTAAATGAAAGATAGCATGGGCAGCAGCGATCGCATCAATGGTATTAGCGACAAATTTCACTCCTCCTGCTTTTCCCCGGCCTCCGGTGCGTACCTGGGACTTCAGCACGATAGGATAGGGAATGTTTAATCTTTTTAGTCCCCCCGGTTCGTGGATTGGTTGGGAAGGTAAAATGGGGATACCGACTTGAGCAAATATTTCCTTGGCTTGGTATTCGAGTAAATCCATAATTAATTAATTGATAAAGTGGCAATTCTCTCTTTGCTCGTTTCAGTAGCTTGGGGACTATTAACTATCATAAGTTTGTGCAGTACCACAATGATAACAATAAGGTAAATTTTTATAAGTTAACTCATGGCAATGATGACATTCTACATATTGATAATAACCGCAATGGGGACAATGAGCATCTTGATTTTTAATCGTTTTAGCGCAGTTAATACATTGTGATTTTTGTACTCGTTTTGCTGCTTGAGACTTGGTATTAAAAACAAACTTTTGCAAAAATTTAATAATAGCAAAACCGCACAAAGGGATTAACAGAATATAAACATATTGAACTAAAAATACTAAACCTCCAAAGATAGCACCGATAATATCAAAAATGAATTGTGTAATAATACCAATTTGCAAAAATTCAAAAGCTTTGAAAATTAAAGGAATGAAGAAAATAACTAATAAATGCCAACTAATTAACGCTATTAAACCATAGCCGCGACTTTGGGCATACTGATTCACTAATAACGCAACAATTATTAATGGTGCTAAAAATAAAACTTGAAAACCTAATTGAATGCTAGGATACCAAAAAGTCGCATTTTTATAACCAGCTTCCACATCATTAAATTTACTTTCATTTCTCATGAAAGCAAGTAAATTTTGACTCGATGGTTTTTGTAGTAGTTCATTTTTTAGCTTAACAATTTCTTCTTTGATTTTTGATATTTTTTTATTATTTTCCTCTAGTTTCTGTTTTGCCTCTTCCGCTTTTACCCGGTTTATCGAATTGTTGGCAGACTGTCCGGCAATTTTCTCTAATAGGGTAGAATCATATTGACTTCTAATAATTCTATTATTATTTTCTAGTATATTAATATTATCTTGTTTTGTTTGTATTTTACTTAATAAAGTTTTATTTTCTTGATTATTTAACTTATTTTTAATATCAGCATATTGCAAACAAATTGGAGAAACTTTACCTAAATGTCCTATTTCTTCATCTTGATAATTATTATTTTTATAATCAACTAAAAAAGTTGTAATTAAATCATAATCTCTATCTGGACTATTATTTTTCTTGTAACTTTGCCATTCGCTGTAACAAGTATATACTTGTTGGGGGCTTAAATGCCACCTACTAATATCATCTAATCCTGTAAAAACATTAACTAAGATGAAAATATCAACAATTATTATTACCAATAAACTTACTTTATTTAATGGTTTATCATTAATCCTTCTTGATCTCCTGAAAAACTGATTCCACAAATTATTAAGTTTAGTAAACATAATCTACTCCTAAGTACAGGACAAAAAGGATGATATTTGGAAACTTCCCGCGCTCTCCCCTATCTAAATGGAGCAAGAGGACTCCCGTTAAATTTCTCCTTAATTAAAAATATACCAGAAATTAACGGGAGATGAATTGCGACCACAGGGTGAGAGCATCTCAAAAGCTATTGACAATTGGCCAATTTTGTGATACGGTTGCTGTTTGGGCATTTCAAGTGATACCACTCAATCAGAATAGTTACGAAATCTTAACATTTGGTCGATTTTTGCTTAACAATTGAGATGACAAATTCTCCTCAAATATGCCTGAATCGTCCTCTGGGCAAGCAACCCACACAAAGTTCATTTTGTCAAGGATTGTTAAGATGCGCTTCCCCTGAGCTTATGGATAAATTTATTGGTTTGAGTATGCTGATTTTTGGGTTTGTAATGATGGCCTTTAATCCAGCAGTTGGAGTGCTAGTGGCTCTTTTTGGGTTGATCGTGACTTGGAATAGCGAGAGAACTGTTTCTGTTCGATCACAGGACAGGGATAGGGTTCCTTGTCCTCATTGTGCTGAGTTAATTCAACCGAAAGCGAAGGTGTGCCGTTTCTGTGGGGCCAGGTTTAGATGACCCCTTGTCCTGAGTTTGGGATCGGTGGCAACCCGATCAGAGGTTTCTTCAGTTTTTTGTCACAATTGTTACATTTTTTCAGAGATTTTAATTCGATCGGGTGATTTTTTTTTGATAGGATTGAACCTATAATTCTCCCATAAATAGTTATTGTTCCCCATTAACCGTGCCAAACTAAGAACTGCGGACAAATCAAGAGTTTTGGCGTTTCAATAGACCAACTAAACTAATAACTGGCAATTAGTAGGAAATCTCAGTTATTTTTTGCTAAAATTCTCCTTTTTCCCGCATTTTCTTGCTTGGAAACAAACTTTTCTCCGCTTTCGTCTCTGTCTTTAATTCGCTCCCACTAGGAAACTCAAGGGTAAGATGCTATATTTTCAAAAGCAGGGTCGTCATCATCCTCTGACCCTATTAACAATGCTTTTAAGTGCTTCTTTCGTTGTGGTCTCCCTTTCCTTGACTCCTGCGATCGCACGTCAATTCGCCCCAATTAACCCGATTAAACCGATTCCTTTGGGGAATGATCGATTAATTACTGCTGGCACAGATATCCCTGTAAAATACGAGCAAGGGGAAAAAATTCTTTTAACCAAACAAGAAACTTTTTCTTTATCTCTGACCGTCACCGATAATATCAAAAACTCCCAGGGACAGACAATTATTCCTGATGGTAGTCAGATTATCGGAGAAATTAAACCCGATGGTCAAGGTTCGCGTTTTTTATCCCAAAAAATCTTTTTAAAAACCCGTCAACCCCAAGAAAAATCTATCGATGCTATTTCGGCAGTTTTCACTCGTCTAGAAAGGATAATTAAAGGAGTTAACCCCGATAAAATTATTCAGGGTGCAGTATTAGGAAAATCCGCCGCTTCTGTCCTCGCTTCTTTTACTTCTGACCGACCGGTTAGCGAGGGATTATTACGAGGAGGGGGATTAGAAGTATTAGCCGGCTGGTTATTACGAGGAGAATCGGTGGAATTATTGTCAATTAACCCCAAAGAAGATTTAAAATTAACCCTTCGTTCTGATTTTACCGGTCAGTAACCTTGTAAAAATCTGGTGTGTTAGATTAATAGCTAACACACCAGCTATCTGGACTAAGCGGCGTTTTGCCGATACCATTCAATGGTTTTTCGCAAACCTTCTTTAAATTCCATTTGGGCAACAAAACCGAATTTTTCCTGAGCGCGGGTTGTATCTAAACAGCGTCGCGGTTGACCATTGGGTTTATCTATTTCCCAAACAATTTCGCCATCAAAACCCATTAAATCACAGATTAATTCGACTAAATCTTTGATAGAAATTTCATAATTTGTACCAAGATTAACCGGGTCTGATTCATTATAGAATTGGCTGGCCATGACAATGCCTTGCGCTGCATCGGTGGAGTAGAGAAACTCCCGGGTTGGACTACCATCTCCCCAGACAGGAAGTTGTTTATCCCCCCGTTGTTGTGCCTCATAAACCTTGCGAATTAAAGCAGGAATTACATGGGAACTACCCGGATCAAAATTATCCTCTGGCCCGTATAAATTCACTGGTAAAAGATAAATTCCGTTGAAACCATACTGCAAACGATAGGACTCTAATTGTACCAATAAAGCCTTTTTAGCGATACCGTATGGCGCATTGGTTTCTTCGGGATATCCTGACCATAAATCGTCTTCACGGAAAGGTACTGGAGTAAATTTTGGATAGGCACAAATTGTCCCCACACAGACAAATTTTTGCACTCCTGCTAGATAGGCAGCGTGAATTAATTGGGTTCCCATCATTAAATTATCATAGAATAATTCGGCGGGTTTTTCCCGATTGAGACCGATGCCTCCCACATGAGCAGCCAAATGGATAATTAAATCTTCTTCGTTGGCTAAACGTTGACAGTTTTCCCAAACTCTTAAATCACAATCCTTTGACCGAGGAATTGTAATTTTTTCGGGATTGGCCCCCGCTGCAATTAATTGATTAACTACTTGCCGACCTAAAAATCCGGCCCCCCCAGTGACAACGATTCTTTGTTCGCTTAAATTCAGCATATTTTTACCTCTTTAATCCACAGTTGTCATCGAACGATTGCGAAGATAGGCCAAATCTTTTAATAACTGTTGGCTATCACCACCGTTATTAAGATTAATCCCCAAAGCCGCTAAATCCGCATCTACCATTAATTTTACCAGTCCCTCGAATGTCACCGACGGCTGCCAACCTAATTTCTCTCTGGCTTTTGTGGAATCTCCTATTAATAAATCCACTTCCGCTGGACGCAAATAACGTTGATCAAACTCCACATAATCCTGCCAATTTAAATTAACGTATTGGAAAGAAATATCGAGAAACTCCCGGATAGAATAGGTTTCATTGGTCGCCACCACATAATCATCTGGTTCTTCCTGTTGTAACATTAACCACATCGCCCGCACATAGTCCTTAGCATAACCCCAATCCCTTTTAGAATCGAGATTTCCTAAATAGAGTTTTTTCTGTTGTCCGGCAATAATTCGGGCCAAGGCGCGGGTAATTTTGCGCGTGACAAAAGTTTCTCCACGCCGGGGGGATTCATGGTTAAATAAAATGCCGTTACAGGCAAATAAGTCGTAGGATTCCCGATAGTTGATTGTTTGCCAGTGACCGTAAACTTTCGCACAAGCGTAGGGACTGCGCGGATAAAATGGCGTGGTTTCTTTTTGGGGAACTTCCATGACTTTCCCGAACATTTCCGAGGAACCTGCTTGATAGAAACGCACTTCGATGCCGGTTCTTTTTTGGTAATCCCGAATTGCTTCTAGTAATCTTAAAACTCCCGCCCCCACAGCATCAACGGTGTATTCTGGAGCATCAAAACTAACTCGCACATGGGATTGGGCCCCTAAATTATACACTTCTACCGGTTGCACTTGTTCGAGAATACGCCGCAGGGTCGTCCCGTCGGTGAGGTCGCCATAATGAAGAAATAATTTAGTATCGGGCTGGTGGGGGTCAGTGTAGATATGATCAATGCGATCGGTGTTAAAAGTTGAAGTACGACGGATGATACCGTGGACTTCGTAACCTTTTTCTAATAATAATTCGCTCAGATAGGAACCATCTTGACCGGTGATGCCGGTAATTAGGGCGCGTTTAG
>NZ_JADBTR010000106.1:0-4553 GCF_020246065.1 Microcystis sp. M144S2 | reverse complement strand
TCTTGGCTGTTTATATTTTAACCAATAAATTGCTGTATTGCAAGCATAGTGAGCTTTTAAAGATAAATTATTGTTTTATTGGTCAGCAATAATTGTCTGTTTTTTATTTAATTTTACATGACAAGTTCGGAAGAGCCAAATTAGTTAGCCTACAATTATGACATATAATTAATTTGCAAGAGTTCTAATGTAAAAAAACTATACCTATGAGGGAGAAGGGAAAAGGGAGAGGGGAATAAATAAAAATAATCTCCTGAATACTGACTCGGAGAATACTGACAGCTTTCTTTTGCCTTTGGCCTTTTTACTTGGTATAAAGTAGGTTTATTGAAGAAGTGGAGGGAATCATCATCCTATGGCGATAATGGCAAAATCATTTAGACAAAGACTGGCAGAGATTTTCGGGTTTGACCTGCGATCGCTGGCTTTATTTCGCATTGCCTTGGCGTTAGTGGTTTTAGTCGATTTATCAGTTCGTTTTAGCCAAGTAACTGCCCATTACAGCGAATTGGGGGTTTTACCCCTAGAAAGCTTATCGAAAGTCTCTGCTAGTCCTTTTTACTGGTCTATTTTTTCTCTCAGTGACTCGGTACTGGTGCAGAGTATCCTGTTTATCGTCGCTATAGCGATCGCATTGTTGCTTTTAATTGGCTATCATACCCGTTTAGCCACGATCGCCACTTGGGTGCTAATCGTCTCTTTACATCATCGCAACCCCCTGTTACTATTTGCCGCCGATGACGTAATCCGGGCAGTATTATTCTGGGCGATGTTTTTACCCCTTGGTGCCTGTTATTCCGTGGAAAGTGCCTTAAACACCAATCCCAACCCTTTACCCAAGCGTGTGGTTTCGGCCGCCACGGTGGCTTTTATGATACAGGTGTGTTACATCTATATGTGGTCAGTGGTCTTTAAACTCAAAAGTGAGACTTGGTGGCCCGACGGTACAGCCGTTTATTACTCTCTTAGTTACGATCAATACGCTACCGCTTTGGGGAGTTTTTTACTGACTTTACCGCAGCAATTCCTCAAATTCCTAACAATTTCAGCCCTAGGCTTTGAATGGTTCGGTCCGCTCTTGATGTTTGTTCCCTTTCGCAATAGTTTATTTAAAATAATCGCCGTAGTTTTCTTTATTTTCTTGCATACGGTTTTTGCACTGATTCTACATTTAGGGGTTTTCCCTTTCTTGAGTGTTACCCATTGGTTGCCCATTATCCCTAGCTTAGTCTGGGATTGGGGACAAAAACGGATAAGAAACCCAGAAAGAGAAGGTTTAAGGATTAATTATGATCGAGATTGTGGATTTTGCAAGAAAGTTGTTCATCTTCTCCGCACTTTTCTCATTTTACCCGGCACTCCCCTGTTAGTCGCTCAGGATAACCCCTCAATATACGAGGATATGGTGTCCCAAAATTCTTGGGTGGTGGAAGATTGGCAGGGAAAACGTCGGTTTAAATGGTCAGCAGTGGTTTATATTGTCAGTCTTTCGCCAATTTTCTGGTTTTTAGCGCCAATTTTGCGTTTACCGCCCCTCATGACCCTGGGAACGAGAATTTATGAGTGGATTGCCTCCCATCGTCGTTTTATGGGCAATTTCACCAAACCTCTCAAGTTTCGTCCCCTGACGATTAAATCCTCTTTACCCTTAAATATTTTGGCAATTTTCTTCTTATTGTTGGCCAGCATCTGGAATTTACGCAGTTTTGTCCGGCAATCGGTCGATAGGGGCGATTTAAATACACCTCTAATTCAATCCCTCGATCGCTTGCTCACCCGTCGTACTTTTAATACAATTGATATTCTGGCAAGAATAACTCGTTTAGACCAGTATTGGACTATTTTCTCCCCTAGTCCCCCTCGCGATGATGCTTGGTTTGTGGCAGTCAGTCAATTAGCCGATGGTTCCACGGTAGATATATTTAGAGAAGGACAGCCGGTAATTTGGGATAAACCCACGGATAGCGATCGCAATCGTTTGTATAAAACCATGCAGTGGCGAGTATATTTTATTAATCTTAATCGAGCTATCGGTCGGTCAGTTTATGGAGAGTTTGGTCAGTATCTCTGTCAAAACTGGAATCAGCAGCACGGTAGTGATCAACAAATTAAATCCCTGCAACTTTATATCATGCGGGAAAGGACTGTCCCCCCCGGAGAAAAACAGGGAATCGAAAAAGAACTACTCTGGCAGCAAAACTGTCTTTAATCAGTTATCAGTTATCAGTTATCAGTTATCAGTTATTAACCAGATCAAAGTTATCTTGTAACTAAAATCTGATTGCTTCTTTTTCCCTTTCAAACTAACTACCGCTAAACCTTAAACATCACTAGAACCGCTCTGGAGAGTAGCGAAGGATTTTTCAAAATTCATTCTCTGTTCAGCATTGCGGAGAAAGTAACCACTCATCATTGCTGAGGCCAATAACCGGCCCAGATGTTCGCGACTGGTACTGATAGTGACCCCGAAATGTTCCGAAGGAAGGTTGCCCAAAAGTCCGATAATGTTGCGTTCCATCACTTGGAAAACCTCTTGGGACTCCGGTTTCGAGAGTTGGGCGATTGTTTCTGGACTTAGGGTCTGGACATACTGCCACAAACTCTCAGAAAATTCACTATCGGTACCGAATAAATTGTGATGGCGATCATTTTCTCTATACACCTTTGATCTCCTTAACTCAATTTTTTTATAAACTATCCTTTTGGTTCTTCCAATTTAACAGTTTTTTGAGATAGTGGGAGTCGGTAGAACCGAACCTGAACGGAATGGTTATACCAAGCAGAAAACCCATCTCCAGCAAAAATAAAAAACTTAACACTGATGATAACCGATCACTGTTCACTGATAACTTTTATTTACCCATACCTAAATGCTGGGCCTTTTGATAGACTTTACCCTCCGTCAGCAGCGAGGGGGCAATCACCACTTCCACCTGTTGCATTTCCTTTAAGTTCTTAGCACCTAAAGTCCCCATACTGGTTTTCAGCGCCCCTAGGAGGTTATGAGTACCATCATCTAATTTTGCCGGTCCGACGAGGATTTCGGCAATAGTTCCGGTACTGCCCACACTAATCCTGGTTCCCCGGGGTAGAACCGGACTAGGTGTGGCCATACCCCAGTGAAAACCGCGGCCGGGGGCCTCCAAGGACCGGGCAATGGGAGAACCAATCATCACCGCGTCAGCACCACAGGCGATACATTTGCAGATATCACCGCCGGTAATAATGCCGCCATCGGCAATAACGGGGACGTATTTACCGGTTTCTCGGAAAAAATCGTCCCTAGCGGCGGCACAATCGGCCACAGCAGTGGCTTGGGGAACTCCCACTCCTAAAACGCCGCGAGAAGTACAGGCAGCCCCCGGACCGATACCGACCAAAACCCCGGCTGCCCCGGTTTTCATCAGGTTAAGGGCGACTTCGTAGGTGACGCAGTTGCCCAAAACCACGGGAATGGGCATTTCTTGGCACAGTTGCACTAAATCGAGGGGGGTGATAGCTTCCGGGGATAAATGGGCAGTGGAAACGACGGTTGCTTGAACAAAGAGAATATCGGCCGCTGCTTGGGCAACGATAGCACCGTATTTGACGGCACCGGCAGGGGTGAGGCTAACTGCCGCAATACCGCCTTTTTCTTGAATTTCTTGGATACGAAGCTCGATTAGTTGCGGTTTAATCGGTTCTGCGTAGAGTTCCTGCATTAAACCGACGAATTCTGCTTTGCCGACTGCGGTAATGCGATCGAGAATCGGGTTAGGATCCTCGTAACGAGTTTGAATACCTTCGAGGTTTAGTACCCCTAGCGCCCCCAACTCGGAGAGAAGGACGGCCATTTTAGTATCCACCACCCCATCCATAGCGCTGGCGATAATCGGGATTTCCCGCTCGATATTGCCGAGAGACCAACGGGTATCGGCTAAACTAGGATCGAGGGTTCGCACTCCGGGTACAAGTGCGATTTCATCGATACCGTAAGCTCTACGGGCTGTTTTGCCCCGACCAATAATTGTATCCACGTTTCTATACTATTTCAGACCTATTTAGCCTAGACTAGCAAATTTCGCACCATCTCGAACAGCTTTTCGGTATTATTGCCGACTAGGCCCCGGGAAAATAATCGCCGCAGTCGATCGCTTGTTCGGTGTTGGCGCTCCTGGGTTGTACACTACATTTGAGGCGATAATCGTTGGTAAAGTAGCGGCAGTGGGAGCAAGGGATGGAGTGCATTCGTCGGGCAACTTGCCAACTATCGCGCACGGCACTGGCTAAAGACCAGCAAACTAAAGCGATAATGGCAGCGGCGATTGAAAAACGTAAAATAATCCAGATTTCCATGGCGAACAACTAAAATTACCTGATTTGGATAGGAATCAACCGAGGCAATCGGCAGATGGTTAGATAGGGTTTGCGGCAAAAAGTTTGTTGGTGGGGGCAGGGTGTGGGCTTCGGCCGTGAGCTCAGCGTTCGACCGAGCTCACGCCGAGGTCCGAACGGGTGTGGGGTGTGGGCTTCGGCCGTGAGCTCAGCGTTCGACCGAGCTCACGCCGAGGTCC
>NZ_JADBTR010000105.1:0-17114 GCF_020246065.1 Microcystis sp. M144S2 | reverse complement strand
TAAATGTATCTGGATACACGCCACACAAGCGTTTGAACTCTGTTGGCTTTAAAGTTTTTACTTGTTCGTAAGTCATCTTTCAATCTTAACTCTTGGACTATTTTATCCTATTTTGTCTAGACTTATGCAAGAGATCTAATTAATAGAGACGATTCTTGTTTATAAGTTACCGCTTCTCAATCGTCGGGAGATAGAAACTATGTTTAGTTTAGATGAATTAAAACAGACTCAGTATTTTCAAGATGTGCGCGAGGAAGCGCGTCAGGAAGGTCGTCAGGAAGGCAGACTAAACAAAGCATTAGAGGCGGTCCCTCGTTTGTTAGCCTTAGGGTTAAGCGTTGAGCAAGTTGCATCCGCCTTAGAGTTAGAGGTTGAACAAGTTAGAGCTATACAAAACGGGACATAAAAAATGCGATCGCCTTGTAAAATAAAAGCATGAAAACTGACACGATTTTTTATCAACTCTTTCAATCATTCCCCTCTATCTTCTTTGAATTAATTCAACTCCCTATCAGCGAAGCGAATAACTACCGCTTTGACTCAGTGGAAGTCAAACAACTTTCCTTTCGTCTTGATGGAGTCTTTCTGCCTCAAAATAATCACCCTAGATTTCATCATAAAACCGGGGTTGGGACGAGGATAAAGTTATCCCCTCACCCAACCTTAACTTACCAACGATTTAAGAAACCGCCACCATTACCCCAGCGCGGTCGGGAATTAAAGAAACCACCACGGTCAGACCAACCATTGCGCCAGGGCCGCGCATTAACAAAACTACCACCGCGACCATCTACCCAACCACCAGCACGACTATTCCCCCAACCGCGATTGCCACCATCTCCCCAGCCTAAAGCTTGTAAACTAGGATCGGCAGTACCTTCCGGCAGTTGGTTAACTCGTTCGCGTACAGCACTAGATAGACGACTTAAACGCGCTTCAATGGGATTGGACTCGTCTGAGGCAGCCTGAGCGGTGCTAGTCAGACCGAAAGCAGATAAAGCGAGAAGAAAGCCGACTAAACCGGTTTTATTGCTGATATTCACCTGAATTTATGCTCCTATTTGGCTTCTTGGGGATTAATTTGGGCGTGTTCGATAACTTTGAAGGCAAAAAACCCCTTTAATAATTCTGGGGGGATGGGAACCAGTCCTTGACTACCGAACCAGCGATCGATTTGACTAACGGTGGCCGTATCATTGGTGATGTAATCCTGCATCATTTTAACAATGGCATAGTTGACATCATCCAAAAAAGTAGAGTTATTTTCGGGAACCATGCAAGCAATGCCAAAATTAGCTAGAGCTTCTTCGGGGACGATTTCGTAGATTTTAGGGTTATCTCTGAGGATTGTTCCCGCTAAAGAGATGCTATCCCCCGCTATTGCGTCGATTTTACCGGTTTTTAAAGCTTCGATCGCTTCTTCTATGGTGCTGTAGGTAGTAACAATTGTCGCTTGCGGTTGTACTAATTTAATCACATCGACGGCCGCGGAAGTGGGAACCAAGGCGATGCGTTTACCGATTAGGGATTGAGGAGTGGAGAGATTGCTACCTTTTTTAGCTAAAATCCTAATCCCAGAAATGCTGTAACTGATGGAAAAATCGACCACTTTCGCCCTTTCCCAAGTAAAAGCCGTACTACAGGCGATATCGATTTCCCCGCTGCGAATGAGATTAATTTTCTCTCCGGGTTGGTTAGCTTCAATCATTTGCAGGGTGACGGGACGACCGAGACGAGTTTCCAATCGTTTTCTAATTCGTTCCAACACATCCATAGAATAGCCGACTAATTCCCCCTTATCATTGATGTAGGAGTAGGGAATCGCATCAAAACGGGTTCCTACGGTCAAAAATCCCGTGCGAGCCACTTTTTCCACCACTGTTTCCGCTAAACTTGCACTAGCGAGGAACATAGGTAATATGCAACCTAGTCCCACTAACTGTAAAATTTTCTTCATAAATCGAGTGCTTGCTCCCGTACAAACATAACTATACTAGAATTCACTAAAAAATCTTCAAGGTTTCCATAATAATTTCTGTGAACTTTTACAAATTAGATGGCGGTTCAAGGCGAATTAATTGACCGTTACCTTCATCGGTGAGCAGGTATAAAAATCCGTCGGGACTTTGACGCACATCCCGCACCCTCTGACCGATGGGAATCGCTTCTTGATTGATAATTTTACCCGATTTATCCACTGACAGACGGCGAATATCCCTGGAAACTAAACCACCGGCGAATAAATTTCCCTGCCAATTAGGAAAGCGATTACCGGTATAAAAGACCAATCCCGAAGGAGCGATCGCAGGTGTCCAAATTGTTTTCGGATCGATCAGACCGGGGCGCGATTCTTCGTTGGAAACTGGGGTATTAGTGCCGTACTCTTGACTGGTAGAAACCATTGGCCAACCATAATTTTTACCCTTTTCAATTAAATTTAATTCATCCCCTCCTTTCGCTCCGTGTTCTGTTGCCCAGACTCTTTTAGTCATCGGATCAAAGCTGATTCCTTGAATATTCCGATGACCATAACTCCAAATTTTAGAACCCGCAAAAGGATTATCTTTAGGTAGAGAACCGTCGTCATTGATGCGAATAATTTTACCTAAATGACTTTGCCGATTTTGTGCCTGTTTTCTAATTAAATCCCCCGCTAATTGTAGGGGAGGATTGCCCCCGTCCCCAATCGCTACCAATAAAGTGCCATCCGGTAGCCATAATAACCGCGAACCGAAGTGTTGAGAGCCAGTTTTTGCCTGGGAAACTTCAAAAATAACCCGCACATCTCGCAAACTTGCACCATCATAAACCGCACGAGCGACGCGGGTACGATTAGCCTCCTGGTCTCCGTGGGCATAAGTTAGATAAATCCAGCGATTTTGGGCAAATTGGGGATGAATTGCCACATCGAGCAATCCTCCTTGTCCGACGGCAAAAACTTCGGGAACTCCAGCGATGGCTTTTGGTTCTAATTTGCCCTCTCTAACCACTCTTAAACGACCGGGACGCTCTGTGATCAGGATTTCCCCGTTAGGTAGCCAAACCATCGACCAGGGATGCTCTAAACCCTCGATTACGGTCACTTTTTGCCATTGATTTGTCTGGGAATTATTCGCCGAAGTTAATACATTTGCACCTTGACAACTGGAGATAATTATGGTAATCAAAACGCTGGATACTATAGGCGAGAAAATGCGATTAAGAGAAGTAAGCATTAGTTGGTAACTCCCCATACAAATATTGGTCAATTTTCCCCGACTAATCAAGCTCACCCTATTTTAGAAACCGGGCAGTTTTAAGAAACATTTTAGGCGGTTTGACTTCATTGGGCAATGCGCTCTCAACAAGAATTCCTACCCTCGTACCCACCGTTAGCTCTAAGGGAACATCGGTTTGAAGCACTGTCCCATCAAATATAGCTTCGAGTTCTTGGAACATTACTCTTGACAGGCTATGGCCCGTTTCTAGTATAATCTCTTCGGTGTGGAGCCTAAACGTTCAATCTATGTAGTATTCTTAAGTATTTCTATGGTCAATCAATAGACATCCCCAAAAACTTATAAGCGAGTCACAGCAAGAAAGACAGGCAGATTAGACCGAGAGTCAAAATTAACTCTAAAGACGGATTTATCAGGGCTTGGTGTTGCTGAAATTTTGAGGTGTTGCTATGATTAATCTAGAATGTCTTCCTTTGGAGTATAGAGGCTATGAATCAAAAAGTATTAGCGAAATTAATTTCTTTTGCTGGTTGCGATAAGCTAGGATTATTCAAAATAGCGCTCGCATCTTCTTGTTTGATGATTGTTCCGCAGGGGCAAGTTAGGGCTGCATCTATTCCCATATTGAATCATAGCTTTGAATCCCCGATTGCTCCCGTACAGTCGGATGGGTATTATAGCATTAATAGCATCATCGGCTGGTCGTTACATCCCTCAAATGGTGCGTATCAGGGGGTTCTTGATCCAACCAAATCTCAAAATCTTACTGGCCGTGATTTTTTTTACGGTCTACAACCGGTTCCTGATGGAAATCAAGTAGCCTACAATAACGGGGGAACTATCGCCCAGGCACTTTCCGCAGTTTTGCAACCGAACACGCGATATACTTTGGGCGTGGATGTCGGACGCAGAAAATCTCTTACCTTTCCAAACTACAGGATCAGACTTATAGCCGGAACTACGGAGCTAGGCTTTAACAGTGTTACTCCCGATCCCGGAACTTTCGAACGTGTCACCGTTAGCTATACCAGTGGTAGCAGCGGTCCGCTCATCGGTCAGCAGTTAAAAATTTTTCTGGTCTCATCGGGAGCTCAGACGAATTTCGATAATGTAACCCTTGACGCTTCTTCCATTCCCGAACCTTCCGCGATATTAGGATTGCTAGGTTTCGGACTGTTGGGAATCGCTTCAAAGTTACAACAAAAACGATGAGTAGTCGTGCAAAATTAATTTCCTAGTCGAGACGGAAGACGGCTTAGATATGCAATTAATTTTGCTCAGGTGCTTAATTGACCCCAATTAGGGGTATGAAGCTTTACTGCCACTGATTCCCGCAATAAATCTTCCGGAGAGATATCCCTAACCCTCTCAAACTTCTTAAGATTGTTTTGACAATTCCCCCAAAGGAGTTTAGCATCATGATAATAACAATTATCAGTTAGGTGTGACTAGAATGTGATGTGATAGTCGCTTTTTTACTTTATGAAGCTATCATTCAACACTTCTGAATTCATCCATGACTCTCCCGACTATATCATCATTGATATAATCGGTTTTTATTTCTTCTCCCAATAATTAGACATCTCCAAAAATTATAACCCAGTCACAGCTTGCTTTTCGTCTGCGTACTAATCAAATAGTTCTATAGCTGTAATGTATATCTATCGTTGCTAATTCAATTTCACTGAAAAAATATGAGGCAATTAAAATAATTTTTATTCGGGTATATTCCTTAACTAGAAAGACTTTTGGTCTTGAGATAATATTAGGTCGAGGTCTATTGCTCGATTCCCTTATCTTCAAAAAATTGACTATAGCGTTTCTGATTCAGAAGAGGTACATTTCCGATCCTGAACAGCTTAATCGGCAAAGGTTTAAGTGTGCCGCACAGATACGAGAACCGCTATAAATAAGTCTAAACGTCTTGAAATAAACACTAATCCATCTTATCTCTGTGGCCGTTCCTCCCAGGAGTTAGGAACTTGGAACCCCTACACCCATTCCAATACTGGCCGGAGTTGAGGCTGTTTACCACGTTAGAGCGTGCCTCTTTGACCGACCACCGACTCCCCAATCGGCTCTGAAATCGGCAACGCCCAAAATAGTTAAACCCCATGTAGAATGGGAGTTACCGGACAATTTAGCGGCTTTTCTCCCCAACACTTAAATTAATCGTGGCGCGGGGGTTTATTGGTCGTAGAACCCGCCGGAACCACCTTGGAGGTGGGGGGGATACCTTTGAGGGAAATGAGCGTATTCATCACCGTTTTTGCCACGGGAGCGGCAACAGTGGAGCCAAAAGTATTGGCACCCTTGGGTTCATCCACCACCACCAAAACCACATAACGGGGCGATTCGATCGGTAAAATCGCGACAAAACTGGTAATTTTGGCGTTAGGTAGATAACCCCCTGTCGGACTGGCTTTTTGTGCGGTTCCCGTTTTGCCTCCGATGCGATAACCGGGGATTTGGGCTGCTACCCCCGTCCCCTTGCTGACGACGGTTTCCATCATTTCCACCACTTGCCGGGCCACGGTGGGAGAAAAGACTTTTTTGCTGGGATAATCGGGCTGCCAGTGCAAACGGCCGCGGTCGTCGGCTAATCCTTTGATCACATGGGGAGTCACCAGGGTGCCACCATTAGCCAGCGCACCGTGCAATTGTACTAATTTTAAAGGCGTTAGGGATAAACCTTGACCAAAGGAAGCGGTGGCCGATTCAATGGCATTATCCAGAAATTCTTGTTCGGGTTTGAGATATCCTGCCACTTCTCCGGGTAAATCTACGCCAACCCTTTGATTTATTTCCAATCCTAATAAACTTTTATAGAAATCAACTCGCCCCATTTTTTGGGCAATTTGCACCATGGCGACGTTACTAGAGGTTTGCAGAACTCGGGCCATATCTAGCGCCCCATAACCCTGTTTAGAGGCATTTTTAATGGTCCAGGGACCGACAGTAATTGCCCCCGGATCATTGACTACCGTATTAGCTTTAATTGCCCCCGCTTCCATGGCCAGGGCGACAATAATTGGTTTAAAAGTTGACCCCGGTTCGTACTGATCGGCTACGGTCCAATTTTTAAATAGAGCCACATTGGCTTTATAGTATTCGTTGGGGTTAAAAGTTGGCTCACAAACTAGGGCTAAAAGAGAACCATCAAGGGAGTCCATGACGATGACAGCCCCTCGTTTAGCATTAAATTTTTTAAGCTGTTCTCGTAGGGCTGTGCGAGCGGCTCTTTGTAGTTTTAAATCGAGGGTTACTTCTAACTGTAATTCATCAAATTGAAAGACACCATCGGGGACAAAAGCTGGTAAGATTCGCCCGTCTCCCATGCGTCTTGTATTGACAGAAAAAGGATCTCTTTCTAATAACTGACTGGAACCTCGCTCTAGTCCTGCTTGGCCACGATGTTCTTTATCTACATAGCCAATCACGTCGGCAGCCACATCGTCTTGGGGATAATAACGAGCGTATTTCTCCTCTAATTCTACACCGTCAAGAGATAATTGTTTTAAGCCCCTAGCCACGGATTCGGTTAATTGATTGGCTAAACGAATTCCTGTTTCTTTTTCTTTAAATCTTTGAATCAGTTGATTAGTAGGAATATTTAATAAAGGAGCTAATTTATCAGCCACTTCTGCCGGGGGAATAGCAAACAGTTTTGGGTGTACATAAAGAGTATAAATCAAGCGATCGGTCGCCAAAACATTACCATTACTATCGACGATCGCCCGTCGGGGAATATAGGGTCTAATACTGGTGGTTTGCTGTTGTCTGGCTCTTTTTTGCAATTCTTGCCCTTGTACTATTTGCAACTGATACAGTCGCCAAGCTAACCCCAAAATACCCATGACTAAAATCAACCACACCGCCACTAATCGCCCATTACTCAAAGGCAATTTTTTTAACTGTTGTTGCTGTTTTTTGGCGTTTAAATAGGACTTTCTGTCCCGGACCCTGCCAGAGGGCGATCGAGTTTCTTTGCTTCTAAATCGGGGTCTTTTTGTGTCAGTCATGAGAAGTATCTTTCAGTGATCAGTGATCAGTGATCAGTAAACAGTGATCAGTAAACAGAGTAATCAGTGATCAGTAAAAAGACAGTAGGAAACTTCTATTTAATACTGCACACTTAAAAACTCACATCTGATCACTGTTAACTTACCCACTGATAACTGATAACTGTTAACTGATAACTGTTAATAGGCACTTCTCGGTCGAGAATTGACGGTAGATTGGGGTTGAGAAGCGGGGGCAGGTTTCAGGTTTGGGGCAGATTTACGCTGTAAAAAGATAGTTTGGAAGGGTTGGGGATGAGTTAATCCGGTTTCGGGTTTTTCTGCTTGTTGAGCTAGTTGATGTTTAAGGGTTTCATTGGTGGCCAAAAGATTGCGCTCGTGACGTTGCAGTGTTTCCAGTTTACCAAATTCTTTGTCCCAAACCTTGGGAATATATACCGTCCAAGCATATATTCCCAGAGTCGAACCCAACAGACAAAAAGTAATCACGGCCACTATTCTTTCTAGGAGGCAAAGGAAACGTAATTGACGCGAGGCTAATTGTTTTTGTGTCGGAGCCACGGGAACTCTCGCCACCGATTTAGTCGTCGGTTTTACCGTTGGGGTTGCCTGATTTACTGGTGACTGGGGACGAGGTTGACTGCCTTGGCTTTTTTGGCGAGAAACGGGAACGGGAATATAGGACTTATGGGCAGCAGACATGATTTTCTCTCAATATTTCTAGCTAGTGGTCGTTGTCAAAAATTAAGTTTCTAAAATTAGGAGTCGGTCATCAGTAGTCAGTAGGAAATATTTAATTGATAACTGTTGCCTTTTTTCCTTTTTACTTTAAAATCACCGTTCTAGTTCTATACGTAAACGATATAAGATAGTTTGCGGATGAACTTGAGCGAGAATTTGATTAATCACCGTACTCGGTCCGGATGCCCCCCAACTACAACCGCGTTCTAGATAGATTTTAGCGGCTTTCCCGATGATATAGGTTCCATAAGCGGCAATTGCTCCCTGTAGGAGAGCGGTACTACCGTAGAGGGTTAAAGAGGTGGGATTTTCAAAAATACTCGTCGCTGCCGCTGCCGTTTTGCCCAAACCGATAATCACAGTGCTGAGGATTTCCCCCACCAGCAACCCCCCACTACTCAAAAGTAGCGTCCGCCAGAGTTGACCAGCTTGGTGACTGGTAATTGGCAGGCCGTACAAACGAGCTAAAGCCCGAACTAGAGTCAAATCGACGATTGAAGCCCCTAGGAGGTCTAAAATAGCGATCGGATTAGCCGCAATCGCTAAAGCCTTATATTTCGCGTATTGCCAGATAATTTCCTCCGCTTGACTGTCCCGGAGTTCCAGGGTTTTTCTAGCGATATTTTCCTCCGCTTCTTGCCCTTGCACTAAAGCATTGAGGGCTAACAGCGATCGCCCTTCCCGATTTAAAATCGTTAAGAGTTTATCTTGCAGCTCCTCAATTTGGGGGGGAGGGGTTTCCCACTCAGTCACCACGCGCCCATCGGGGTATTCCACCCGGACGGGAATCGGTTGCGGTTCGGCGGCTACCATAACTATCTCATCGCTAGTTAACAAATCTTCTAACGTTTTTTCGTCCCGATTGGTTCCTAATCTCTGTAACTGCTGAAAAATCTGACGGCGATCGGCCTCCGGATAAAGATCAATCTTATTAAACACCAAAATAATCGGTTTTTTCGCCTGGCGCAATTCGCCTAAGGCCTCGTATTCAGTGCGGGTAATATCCCCAGCGACGATAAATAAAATCAAATCGGCACTTTTAGCGACTTCTCTGGCCATATTCGCCCGCGCTTCCCCTTCAATCTCATCCAATCCGGGGGTATCGATTAATTCTATCTGAATTTTACCCGTGGCTGGTGTCCAACGCACCGATCGCGGCCAGCGTGTCACCCCGTGCAGGGGGCCAGTTGTCAGGACTTTTTGACCGACTAAAGCGTTTACCACCGAGGATTTACCGCGACTGACTAACCCGAAGGCTGCCACCCGAATCACCGTTTCATCCAGTTTATCCAAGGCCGATTTTAGGGACTGCAAATCCTGTTTAACGGCGGCCTGAAGTTGGGGATCGGGGGGATAATTCCAATGGCGGCGAAAACTGGCATACCAAGTTAAGGCCTGTTGTAAACTAGCTTTAGCCTGATTGTAATGAGTTTCCTGGAGGGATGGGGTCTTGGTCACGGTTGATTTTTTTACTGTTTATTGATGCTGCTGCCTTTATTGTAGAGTTTCGGGGCGGTAACTGAGATGAGGTTATCTGGGGCTAGGGGAAGACTTTTCAGTAATCAGTGAAAAGAAATTAGCGAAGTTTTCCACTAAAACCCTAACACCTAACATCCTACTCCGCCAATCCCAATCGGCCCAATAGCTGAAGGATAGTTTTTCCAGTGACGGGATCTCGCCAATCGGGGGCAATTTCCGCCAGGGGAAGCAGCACGAAGGCCCGTTCTCGGCAGCGGGGATGGGGTATCTGTAATTCGGGCGTTTCTAAGATCAGGTCCTCATAAAATATTAAGTCTAAATCGAGGGTACGCGGTCCCCATCTTTCCCGTCGGACTCTCCCGAATAACTGCTCGATTTCTAATAATTTATGCAGTAAATCTAAGGGCGATAAATCCACTTGCACAATGGCGCAACCGTTGAGATAATCGGGCTGAGGAGGGCCGACGGCCGCGGTTTGATACCATTGGGAATGAGCTTCTAGTTTAATTCCTTTGACTCGCTCTAATTCCCCTAAAGCTTGCCCTAAAATTGTCGCTGAATCCCCTAAATTACCGCCCAAAGCGATCGCTGCCCGCTTCATCCACATCCTTCCTCAACAATAATCTCGGCTAATTCCCCCGTCGCCCCCAAAGATTTACCTAAAAATATATTGACATTTGGATGCTTTTGTGATAGTTCAAAAACTTGGGCTTCGATCGCAGCCGTAATTCCACCAGTAAAGAGGAAATAGGGCAGTATAGCGATTTTTTGGCTACCTTTAGCAATTAAACTCTCGATTTGTTGGGATAAACTCGGTTCTATCGACCAATAAGCTGTAATTGCCCCAGAAAACGCCGCTAGATTTTCCACTTCCCGATTACCCCCGGGGCGACGACTACCGTGGGACAGTAAAATGCGGTCTTGGGGGCTTAAATCGGCAAATTGTCGGGATAACAGCGATTTTATGCCCTGATAACTGCCTAAATGGGGCTTTAACTCTAGCTTAATTGGCGATCGCACTTTGGCCACGGCCGCGGGAATATCTTCTTTAACGTGAACCCCCGACAGGAGAAACAGGGGGATAATCTGCAATCGGTTACATCCTTGGCTTTGTGCTTGTTGGGCAAAAGCTTCTATTTGTTGATGGAGAGGTGTTATCGCTAATTCTAGGGCGGCAGTCCCTACTAATACCCGATTATCTGCTTCTAGAACCGCTAGAGACGGGCTAAACTCCGATTTACTCGCCAATCTTTCGGCGGGTTGACTCATTTTTTCCTGAACTAAGGCTGCTAATTGCGTCACCGCCAAGGCTGGACGCGGATCGCGACTACCGTGGAAAACCAATAAGTAAGCTGAGGAGGTCTTCAAAGAAATCTTGCCAAAATAGTTTAGTTTTTAGCCTAATACATTTTGTCTCCCTTTAGGCATCAATGCCCCTGATATTCTCAATTTAGCTGGTAGCGGAAAAACCTCCCCACTAGCCCCAAGTGCTACCATTTTACGGGATGTAAAGTGTGAGCAAATCAGCCCGCCGCCTTGAGTTAGTCTAGATATTGAGGTATAACCTAATTAATCGCCCAACTTAGTCAACGAGGCAGTTAACGTGAAAGTGGAAACAGACAGTAAACAATTACCCTCCTACGAACAACCACCCCTAATAGAAGTGGTAAAATTACCTACAGTTTTATCATCAGAATCTTGCCGGATAGACGCAGCAGAAGATGATGATGATGAACTGGATTGTAGAGGAGTTTTTGTAGTTTCTCATCAACCGAAAATCTTATTTTCTGAAGAAGTGAATATTAAATCTCAGGAAACACCCACTTGGAAACCTTGTGTTGTAATTGATAATTATCGACTCGAAGATGATAACTAATGACCTTTGGTATGAGGCGGTAGATGCAAATTTTGAGTTAAGCCAAGGGGATATTATTCTTAATTGTCCTGTGGTTCGTTGGGCTTCTAAATCTGTTGAGGTAAGCAATCAAACAGAAATTGAAACACTTCGATCCTTAGTGGAAGTAGCTGAGATTGATCTGGTTGTTATCACCCAAGGCTGCGACTTAGAAAACAAGAAAGTCAATAATGTCATCCTTTGCCCTCACTTTGCTCTCAGCCAATATCAAGAATATTGGGAACAGACAATGAACAATATGAAACAAAATCCTACGGCCAAGGCGTGGGGGAGATATTGTGATGATATTAAAAATGGTTATATATGGAATCTTTCTATGCTCAACGAAGGAGAAATCGGCGACCTAAAATTAACTCATCGAATAGTTGATTTTCATGATGTGTACACTTTACCGAGGACTTTTTTGGAATCCTTCTTGCAAAATAAACAGCAATCTAGACTTCGTTTACGTCCTCCCTATCGTGAACATTTATCTCAAGCTTTCGCTAGATTTTTTATGCGAGTTGGTTTACCTACAGGAGTAAAAAAAGTCTGGTAATAGATAAATCACCTTAACTTTTACCAATAACTACCTATAGGGAAAGATTGGTTTTTTGACGATTCGATAAATCCTATGGTTTCCTATCCACAGTTCTAGCTTTGTGGGCGATTTGGTTCACTTGATAACGAATTATTGCGATCGCTTGCCAGGAACTAATTTTCAGCGATAATCTAAAGTCAGAGTCCATCGGGAGATAAGATCATGAACTTTCGTCTAGTTCTATTTTCAGGCCTTGTTACCGCTTTAGTCGGGGCAGGTATCGGTTATGGCATTAGCCGCATTGAACGCAATCCCAGCCAAGTCAACTATAAAAATCCCTATAGCTATCAAATCATCTATGGACGTTATTTGACCGGTGCCGGGGCAGCTCTGGGCTTCTGTGTGGGCGCGGGTTTGCAAATGGTCAAAGAACTCAAAGAAGCCAGAGATAGAGAAATGGGCATCCTAGATGATGGGTCAGAATTCTAGTCTTTTGGGGCTAATTCCTCAAGAATGATGAATTGAACGTGATTAATCGCTAAATCGCCGATGGGAACTTGGGTTTTTAACACCGGTTGTCCTTCACTGAGCATTCGTTCAAAGGGGATATCTTTGGCAATTTCCGTGTGATACCAAGCTAAACCCATAAAGAAACGATTGGGATAGGGACCGCCTTCAAAAATATCATCGGGATTGGACTCCATGGGAACCCAACCGATAGAGGGAAGATAAAATTCCATCCAGACGTGATTGTAATCCGGTTCGAGGGGTAAATTACGTTCGAGGGGATGGGGTGGGCATTTATAGCGTCCTACCGTGCGACAGGCAATACCATTGAGACGACACAAAGCCAATAATAAACCCACATATTCGCCACAGGAACCCACTCCGCGCCGCAGGGCAATATCGGGGGTGTCGATGTTGGGTTTGATGCCGTAGGAAAGCTGATCATAGACGTAGTTACGAATACTATAAACTTTTCGGAGGAGATTGGTTTCCCGACCGATCGCTTCTTCGGCAGCATTGAGGATAATTTCTGTATTCATGGCCAGATCATCATTATCGATCAAATAGCGATCGGGAAAATCGGCGGGTAAGGGGGGTAAATCTTCGCAATCTTTGGGAGTAATTTGGTATTTAATTCCCCACACTTCTAGGACCACTTTCCAACCAAAAATATGACGTTGTTTGCCGGTTATTTGCTCGAACTTAAATACTGCCACCCGCTGCCCGTCTTGAATTTCTTCAATAAAAGGCAATCCCACCGCTTCGACGCTGCGAATTTTTTGCCGTGGTGTTTCTAAGGGTAAAGCGATGCGCCATTCCACATCTTTTAGTTCGATATTATATAGAGGTTCCAATTCCTCGACGTAGGATAATTCAATCAGATAACCGTTAGAAAGGGCGTATTTTTTAGCGGGATCGTAGTGAAAATATAGAGGATGGACAAAAGTACGCGGACGATAACTAAGTTCGTAAACCTGTTCGGAATTGGGATTATCGCGGATAAAGGGTTCCTGGAAAGCATAGGCCACATATAGGATATCCTTGCCACTGTTCGCATCGCGATAAAATGCTAATCCCGTCGGCGATTCAAAAGGAGTTATCATGCTAAAAAGCTGTTCTCCCGTGGCGCGATCAAGACAGTAAACCGTTTGTTCTAGGGTATCCGTTAACCAAAGTTCTTCCCCGCGAATGGTGATATTTTCGATGCCGATACCAGGCGCGTACAAACGAGTAATTTCCTGTCCCGATTGGCGATCAAATATAAAGATTTGTCCAGAACGTTGACAAGTGACATAAATTGTGTTACCAGTTACGGCGACTCCGTTAGCGGTGTAGGGAAGACGGGTAAAAAATTTCGGGGTAAAATCTTCGAGAGTGCAGCAGTAGAGATTTTCGCGGGTAGTAAACCAGAGGTGATTTTGATCATCGATTGCCAATCCCGTCGTCCCGACGAATTCTTGCCAGCGATGGGAATTAAGTACGCTTGTATGACCATTATCGAGGGCAATTTGGTATAAATAGCCGTTTTTTGCGTCGATAGCGATTAATTTGTCATCTTGAAATACAATTCCGTGCAGAGCCGTGGCGCTAATCGGACGAATCGTTTGACGATGGGAGGGAAGACTGGCAGGATCGAAAATCATAGGAGGAAACGAAAAGGGAGAGCGTTTTTAGGTGAATAAAACAGCAATTCTCCCCACGATAGCAAATTTTCTCGCCCTTGAATGCTCGTAATGAACTGCAATCCCGAAAAAAATGTCAAGAATTGTCACCTATAGTCCCTCTCATACCCTTGTACCTACCTACGAGTGTTTCAATCGTTGCAGTTATTGTAATTTTCGCAGGGATTTAGGCACTGATGGCTGGTTAAGTTTGGAAAAAGCCAAAGAGATTTTAACTGCTTTGCAGGGTTCGGAAATTACGGAAATTTTAATTCTTAGCGGCGAAGTTCATCCTTTAGCAGCCAATCGAGAGTTATGGTTTCGGCATATTTATAATTTAGCAGCATTGGCTTTAAATATGGGTTTTTATCCCCATACCAATGCGGGGATTTTAACTTTTGCTGAGATGGAAAAACTAAAAAATGTCAATCTATCTATGGGCATAATGTTAGAACAAATGACGGTGACTTTATTAGATACTGTCCATCGTCATGCCCCCAGTAAAGTGCCATCCTTGCGATTAGAGCAGTTACAATGGGCGGGAGAATTAGGAATTCCTTTTACCACGGGGTTATTATTAGGAATTGGTGAAACAGAATGCGATCGCTTAGTAACCTTAGAAACTATTGCCGCTATTCATCAACGTTGGGGACATATTCAAGAAGTGATCCTACAACCCTACAATCCGGGCAAAAGAGAACAGTGGCAAAATAATCCTTTTGATCTGCAAAAATTACCCGATCTGGTTAGACAAGCTAGGGAAATTTTGCCCCCAGATATTGTCATTCAAATTCCCCCGAATTTAGTACCCGATCCTCTTTTTCTTTTGGATTGTTTAGCGGCAGGAGCGCGGGATTTAGGCGGTATTGGCATTATCGATGAAGTTAATCCCGATTACCTCCATTTACACCCCGATAAATTAAAGGAATTTTTAGCAGTTTATGGCTGGGAATTAAAGGCGCGTCTGCCGGTTTATCAGTAATCAGTAATCAGTGATCAGTAATCAGGGAAAAGATAGCACTGTTAATGCCATTTAACACTCCTTACTTAATACCGCATAATTGATTATTATTCATTCTTAATTCTCCTGACGACCGACGACCGACTCCTAACCCTAACAACAATTTTTGATTTTTACCAGAGGTCTTATGATTCCCTCAAGCGAGCGCTACTGGCTCAAAAATGCTCATATTCCCGTTTCCCTGCTAGAAAATGAGGGGTTTTCTCCCCAAACCGCCGAGGGATTAACCTTAGTTAATCTGGAAATTAATGACGGTAACATTAATTGCATCACCTCAACCATCCCCCCCGAAGATAATATTCCCGTTATTGACCTCAAAAAAAAGATTGTTTTTCCTTGCTTTGTCGATATGCACACCCATCTCGATAAAGGTCATAGTTGGCATCGTTGTCCTAACCATGATGGCACTTTTGACAGTGCCTTAAAAATGGCCCTAGAGGATTCCCGACGGGAGTGGCGCTTAGAGGATGTGTATCGTCGCATGGAATTCGGCGTTAAATGCAGTTATGCCCACGGAACT
This sequence comes from Microcystis sp. M144S2, assembly GCF_020246065.1. NCBI lineage: Bacteria > Bacillati > Cyanobacteriota > Cyanophyceae > Chroococcales > Microcystaceae > Microcystis > Microcystis sp. M144S2. The sequence continues at coordinate 1,510 of NZ_JADBTR010000105.1, read as the reverse complement.
GCCGCTATTCGCACTCATATCGACTCTTTTGGTCAACAGGCACAGATTAGCTTAACCGCTTTGGCAGAATTGCAACGACAATGGGCCAGTAAAATCACCCTGCAAGCGGTTTCTCTAGTTTCCCTTGACTACTATCAAACCTCCGAGGGAGCGGCCTTAGCCGATAAAATTGCCGAATTTGGAGGCATATTAGGGGGAGTAGCCTACACAAATCCAGATTTACAGGCACAAATTGATATTACCTTCAAATTAGCCCAAGAAAGGGGTTTAAATCTCGATTTTCATCTGGATGAAAACGGCGATTCCGATTCTACCTGTTTAGCAGCGATCGCGCGTACTGCCATCAAAGAGCAATTTTCTGGACAAATCATCTGTGGTCACTGTTGCAGTTTAGCGGTACAATCCCCTGAAATAATCCAAGAAACCCTAAATTTAGTCAAAAATGCGGGCATTGCTATCGTTAGCTTGCCGATGTGCAATCTCTACCTACAGGATCGTCAAGAGGAAAAAACCCCCTTTTGGCGCGGAACAACTAAGATAAAAGAGATGAAAAAAGCGGGAATTCCCGTTGCTTTTGCCAGTGATAACTGTCGCGATCCCTTCTATGGTTTTGGGGATCACGATGGTTTAGAAGTCTTTACCCAAGCGGTGCGGATTGCCCATCTCGACACACCCTACGCTGACTGGGTAAATAGTGTCACCCTCACCCCAGCAAATCTGCTCGGATTGCCCCATTTAGGGCGCATTAAGACGGGTCTAGAGGCAAATTTGTTAATTTTCAAGGCGCGATACTTTAGCGAGCTATTATCGCGACCACAGTGGGATCGTCTCGTGATTCGGCGCGGGTTGAGCATTGATACTACTCTCCCCGATTACCAAGAGTTAGATGATTTAGTTCTAGGAATTGAGCAACTCCTGTAAGGGTTTGACAAAAACCACCGATTCTAGGTTGATAGCACCGTAAATATGGGGAAAGGTCTCTTTTTCTAGCTCTGAAGTGGCATTTTCTGGGTTAGGATGTTGGGGCTGCTCCCATTTAACCGGGGACTGCAATTGTTCAGGAGAAATGGCTAAAACCAGCAAATCTGGCTGATTTTGATAAAAAGCGGCCACAACTTTCGGAATTTGTTCTAAGGTGGAGCAATGGATAAATCCCTCATTTTTTAGGGAATACGCCCGATATTCCCCCATTTCACGAGCTATTTGCCAACCTCTTTCTGTGGTGATGTGATAGATCATCGGTTCGCCTCCTACTGTCACTTTATCCCTAATTTTAGGATATAGCCTGAAGCTGTCAGCAGCCCTCAATTCTCTTAAACTAGGGGTCAGGGAATAAAGACAAGAAATTTGTCCGACCAATTAAGTAGGTAGGCGTTAAAAGTTGTCAGACACCCCCCTTATCAAGCTATCCATTAGTCGGATCTTTCTTAACAAAAAGAGAAGAAACTTAAAAAAAGGGGAAACGATTGATAGGTATAGTTTTGAAAGAAGGAATTAAGGTGGAGGTAAG
>NZ_JADBTR010000104.1:0-12490 GCF_020246065.1 Microcystis sp. M144S2 | reverse complement strand
CCGTAGGGGCGCACCGCGTGCGCCCAACCCCCACCAAAAAACCCCAAAAAACCCAACCCCCCCAAAACCCGTAGGGGCGCACCGCGTGCGCCCAACCCCCACCAAAAAACCCCAAAAAAACCAAATCCCCCAAAACCCGTAGGGGCGCACCGCGTGCGCCCAACCCCCACCAAAAAACCCCAAAAAACCCCAATCCCGTGATTAACCCGATTATTGCCGGCGGACGAACGCAGTTCGATAAACTCACTGACCACAGTTCGCCCCTACAAAATCGACCCGCCTAAGGGCGGGAAAGAAAAGAAAAAAGAAAAAATAGGAAATGAGGGTAAAAAGGGAAAAAAAGAGAAAAAGGGTTACAAAGTCCTCCCAGCACCGCACACCACCCGAAAACCGTAGACGATGCTGACGTCGCGGCGGGTGTCGTAGTTGCGGTAAGCGGAACGGCAGCTAAGTGGACTGGCGTACCAAGAACCGCCCCGCATAGGAGAACGATTATTATTCCCATTTTCTGTCCAGACACTGCCATCCGTCGGCGCACCATCATAATTATCATGCCAAGTATCGGCGCACCATTCCCAGACATTGCCGTGCATATCGTACAGTCCGAAGGCATTGGGGGGAAATTGTCCCACGGGAGTCGTTTGTTGTCGATATTCTCCCTTCGCTTCTTCTGCGTAGGTCTTACTGGCATCGTAGTTGGCCAATTCCCCGGTAATGGTTTCCCCAAAGTAAAATGGGGTGGTGGTTCCAGCACGACAAGCGTATTCCCATTCTGCCTCACTCGGTAGCCGATACTCCCGTTTTGTTTCCCTTGATAGTCGTTTACAGAATTCCGTTGCTTGATACCAGTTGACACTTTCTACGGGTAGCTCATCCCCTTTGAAGTTAGAAGGGTTTGTCTCTAGGTCGATGTCTATTTTAGCGGTTGCGGCGATCGCTTTCCACTGGGACTGGGTGATGGGATAACGTCCCATGTAGAAAGAAGAAACGGTTACTCGATGTTGAGGTCTTTCCCATCTAAATCCTTCCCAATTAAATTTTTTAACCAGTCTTTCGATTTCCTCATCTTCTGTTCCCATCGTGAATGTACCCCCCGGGATGGCGACCATTTCTAGGGTGATGCCGTTGCCCAAATCTTCCCTGAAATATTGGGACTGTTTCGACTCTTTTTTGATTTGCTCACCCTTCGCATTTACTCGCACGATCTCAAAGTTAAATACTGATAACGGTTGTTTTGGCTCTTCTGGAACGATTACCGGTTGTTTTGGCTCTTCCGGTTCAAGCTTGAACTGATAGCCAATTGCTCTTTCTAGTTGCTCAAATCCGTCTTCTTCCCAATAATCAAGCCGGTGAATATCTCGCAGATTCAAGCCAACTTCTGACATTCGCAGATCAGGAATTTCGCATTCTTCTAACCTCATGGGAATAAAAAAAATTGTCCCCGGTAGCATCTCTCCCAAGGTATCAAGTGCAATCCTCAACTCCCGTTGGATGTATCCCTGTTTATTAGCCGATTTCCCTGACAGACAGGCGAGAAAAATCTGACTAGCTTTAATCGCTTTCGGAATTTCATCTCGCCAAATTTGACCCGGAATCAGGTCTTTTTTATCTAACCAAGGTTTATATCCCGCTTGCTTGAGGCGGTTATACAGTGCCAAAACTGCTGGTTTGTCCTCACTGGCATGGGCCAAGAAAATTTGGATCTCTGACTTTTTCATAACTTTTTCTTATGACCACAAGTAGGGGAGAGCCAGATTAACTGGCAGAAAATCTCTAAATAAACCATTTAATTGATTATTACTCATTCTTAATTCTCCTGTCTCCTGTCTCCTGTCTCCTAACTACTGATTCCTCACCAACCAGGACAATTTGGGATTTTTACAGCAAGTCCACTTTCTCACTTTCCCCACCCGCGACCTTTTTCCGTTAGATTATAAATGGATACAAAACTTAACATTTTATCCAGAATCTACCGAGAGGGCAGACCGTGCGGCCAGATACCCTAGAAAATAACCAGCATTCAGCCGATAATTCGCTAGTTCCCGAAGTTATCGCATTTAAACCCGAAATTGAGCCAGAGAAACCCGAATACTCGCCAAAACCGACAAAAACCAACTCTTGGCTATCGGGAGGAAAGGGTTTATTTATCGGTGTGGGATTGGGGGTTTTATTGACCCTAGGGGCGACTCGTTTCACTAATCGACCCCAAACAGCCCAAAACCCCAATACTCAGCCCGTAGCGGCAAAAAATGAAGCACCGGCACAAACAGTAACCACCACTAGGGTAGAATCTACTCCCGTGGCCCGCACCCTGAAAGCGACTGGAAGCGTGGCAGCCGATGAATTAATCCCGATTCTTTCCCAAGCGACAGGACTACAAATCAAAGAAATCTTTGTCGATGAGGGTGATATCGTTAGCCAAGGTCAAATTTTGGCTCGTCTCGATGATACCGTCCTACAAGCGCAATTAACCCAAGCACAGGCTAATGTCGCCCAATCCCGAGCGCGTTTGGCAGAATTGCAAGCGGGGAGCCGTAAAGAGGAGATCGCTGGAGCTAAACAAACTATTCAACGCATAAAAGCCGAAATTAGTCAAGCTCGATCGGATTGGGATTTGGCTAAAAAACGGGTCCAGAGAAACCAAAGTTTAGAAGCGGAAGGAGCGATCGCCCGGGATCGTCTCGATGAAGTCCTCAACGAAGAAAGAAACAAAGCGGCGATCGTACAACAGACCCAATCTCGTTTAGGAGAAGCAGAGCAGCAACTGGCACAATTGCAAGCCGGCAATCGTCCCGAAGTGATCGCCCAAGCTACAGCCCAATTAGCGGAGGCTCAAAGCCGTTTAGCCATTGTTAAAGCCCAATTAAACGAGACGCGCCTGATTTCTCCGGTCAGTGGCAAAATTGCCGAAAGAAATGGCCGCATCGGGGATACCACCAACGGTCAAAATGCTCTCTTTAAAATCATCGAAAATGGGCGTTTAGAGCTAAGATTGCGGGTTCCTGAGAATCAATTGCCCTTAATCCGCGTCGGAGCGCCCGTTACTATCACTTCCGATGCTAATAGCAGTTTAAAATTATCGGGACAGGTGCGCGAAATTAATCCCATCGTCGATGAGGCATCCCGTCAGGCAACGGTTAAAGTCGATTTAACCGACAATACAGGGTTAAAACCGGGGATGTTTTTACGAGGTGCGATCGTGACAAATATTAGCAATAGTTTAACCGTCCCCATGACCGCAGTTTTACCTCAAAAAGATAATCAAGCTCTAGTTTATTTAGTGGAACCTGATAACACCGTTACCGCCAAAACTGTGCAATTAGGTCAAATTATGCCCAATAACCGCGTGGAAATTCTCACCGGTTTACAAGCGGGCGATCGCATTGTGGTCAAAGGGGCAGCCTATCTCGGTGATGGCGACAAAATTACGGCAATCAGCGATCAGTAATCAGTAATCAGTGATCAGTAACCAGTAATCAGTAATCAGTGATCGGTGAAAAGACAGTAGCAAACTGCCATTTGATCAGGCTCACTTAATATATACTGCTCACTCAAAACTTAAAACTTAAAACTCAAATCTGATAACTGATAACTGATAACCGGTAACTGAAAACTCACATCTGGTAACTGATAACTTACCCACTGATAACTGATAACTGATAACTGATAACTGAAATTATGGCTTTTAATATTTCTAATTGGTCTATCAAAAATCCCATTCCGACGATCCTGATCTCCCTGGTTATGGCCCTAATGGGATACATTGCCTTTCTAGGATTAGGGATCGATCGCTCTCCTAATATTGACATTCCGGCCGTGATTATCACCGTTAATCAACCCGGCGCAGGTCCAGAGGAATTGGAAACCCAAGTCACCAAAAAAGTCGAGGACGCGGTGGCTGCCTTGGGTAATATCGATCAAATTACTTCTACCATTAACGAAGGCAGCAGCACCACCACCGTTAACTTTATCCTTGGCACTAACAGCGATCGCGCTACCAATGATGTGCGTAATGCCATAGCGCAAATTCGGCAGGATTTACCCCAAGATACTAACGATCCAATTGTCCAACGTTTAGAATTTGCTGGGGGTGCGGTGATGAACTATACCATCTCCTCCCCGAAAAGATCGATCGCCGAATTAAGTGATCTAGTTGATCGTCAAATTGGCCGCGCTTTAACGGGAGTGCCGGGGGTAGCACGAGTTGATCGCGTTGGGGGAGTTGATCGAGAAGTGCGTGTAGATTTAGATCCCGGCCGTCTGATCGCCTACGGTATCACGGCCACGGCGGTTAATGACCAAATTCGTAGTTTTAATATTAATTTACCCGGAGGGCGCTCGGAAATCGCCGGCAGTGAACAAACTGTCCGCACCCTCGGCAGCGCTGAAACGATCGAAGATTTAAGAAATTATCAAATCTCTTTACCTAACGGTGATAGCGTCCCCTTAAGCAATTTAGGGACAGTTAGCGATAGTTCCAGTGATCCTCGACAAATGGCCCTCTTAGATGGGCAGCCAGTGGTGGGTTTTTCGATTTTACGGGGGACTGGCAGCACCTTGGTGACGGTAGAAACAGCAGTACGCCAAGAAATCGAGAATTTAAAGAAAAAACTGCCCGAAGATATTAAATTTCAATTAATTTTTACCCGTGCTGACTCAATTCGTGCTAGTTACGAAAGCCTTCTTAGCGATCTCCTGATTGGTTGTATGATGACGGTGATCACGGTGGGTCTATTTTTACGCAATTGGCGCGCCACGATTATCACGGGTTTGGCCCTGCCTTTGTCCATTTTCCCGACTTTTTGGGTGATGCAGTCCCTAAATTATACCCTTAACGGTATGACCCTGCTGGCGTTAGCTTTAGCTTTGGGTAATCTGGTCGATGATGCGGTGTGTATGGTGGAGGACATCGATCAACATTTAGCTATGGGTAAAAAACCCCTGCAAGCGGCCTTTGATGCCTCAAAAGAGATTGGATTAGCCGTTTTAGCCAGTGCAGCGGCAATTATGGCGGTATTCCTGCCGGTTGCTTTTATGGGCGGTGTGCCGGGGCAATTCTTTCAACCTTTCGGCGTTACGGTGGCGGTTTCTACCCTATTCTCCAGTTTGATCGCTGTCACCGTCACCCCGATGTTAAGTGCCTATATTTTACAGCCGAAAAAGCTGAAAACCGGTGATAGTAATCCCTCCTCGCGCCCCCGTTTTCGTCCCTACAAAAGTTTGTTAACTTGGGCTTTACGTCATCGAATCCTGACTTTATTGGCGGCTTTGGCCTTTTTTATCGGTAGTTTACAGTTAGTTCCCTTGATTCCAAAAGGGTTATTTAGTTCTGGGGATACTGGATTAAGTACAATCAGCCTAGAATTGCCTCCCGGTGCAACTTTGAATGATACTGTTGCCGTGGCTAATCAGGTGAATAGTTTACTGCAAAAAAATCCCGCCGTCGCTAATGTTTTGGCTATTCCGGGAGATTCGGGACGGGTAAACACGGGGTTAATATATGTTAATTTAGTTCCTAAGGAACAGCGATCGCTAACTCAACGGCAATTTGAGGAACAAACCCGTCGGGATTTCCAGAAGATACCGGGAGCAAGAGTGACTTTTCGGGCGCAGGGGGGAGCAGGAAGCACTAAGGATGTCGCTATTATTTTAAAAAGTGAAAATGGCGATATTTTAACCCAAACTGCCCAAAAATTAGAGCGAGAAATGCGGGCTTTACCCGGTTTTGTCGAGGTAAGTTCCGGGGTAAGTTTAGTTAAACCGGAGATTATTATTCAACCGGATCCTGTCCGGGCTGCTGATCAGGGAGTCTCGGTCAGAGCGATCGCCCGTACTGCATCTTTAGCTTTAATCGGCGATAATGAGTTTAATTTAGCTAAATTTAACCTTGCTGACCGACAAATTCCCATCCGGGTAAAAATTGCCAACGATGGACGCAGCGAGATAGAAACTCTGCAAAATTTGCGCGTTCCTAGCAGTAATGGGACGTTAGTACCGCTTAACTCGGTGGCGACAATTAGCTTAGGTAGTGGACCTGCGGAAATTCAACGCTTTAACCGTCAACGTCAGGTTAATATTGGAGCTAATTTAGAGGGAGTTTCTTTGGGAAGTGCGGTGACACAAATTCGCGCTTTACCAATCATGAAAAACTTACCCCCAGAGGTGACAGAAGAACCCTTTGGTGATGCTCGTATTATGCGCGATATCTTCGCTCGTTTTTTGGGGGCGTTAAGTTTAGCAATTATTTCTATCTATGGGATTCTGGTATTGTTGTATAACAATTTTCTCTATCCCCTAGCGATTTTAACTTCCCTTCCTTTATCGATTGGTGGTACTTTAATCGCTCTTTTAATTACCCAAAAAGAGTTAGGTTTATACGCTTTAATTGGCATAGTTTTACTGATGGGGTTAGTCACTAAAAATGCGATTCTGTTAGTAGATTTTGCCCTGAGTGGCATTGAGTCAGGGAAACCGCAGTTTAAGGCGATGATTGATTCGGGAGTCTCTCGTTTACGACCAATTATTATGACCTCCGTTTCCACAGTTGCCGGGATGTTACCGATTGCTTTAGCTTTAGGTGCAGATGGGGAAATTCGCGCACCGATGGCGATTGCTGTTATTGGTGGTTTTACCACTTCCACCCTATTAACTTTGGTGGTTGTACCGGTAATCTTTACTTATATCGATAGTTTTTACTATTGGTTGCGGGGATTATTTGTTAAACAAAAACCCAAGTCGATTTAGTAGTAAAATATCTTGCTGAAAGCTTGAGAAAAAACCCAGAGAAACTAACCCATGAATCCCTTGACAGTCACACATCAAACTCTATCCCTTCCCCCCATGGGCTGCGGTACTTGGGCCTGGGGAAATCGTCTTCTCTGGGGTTATGATGAGAGTATGGATAGCCAGTTACAAGCGGTTTTTAATCTCTGCGTCGAGCGGGGTGTCACCCTATTTGATACGGGAGACTCCTACGGCACAGGCAAACTCAACGGACAGAGTGAGAAGCTATTAGGACGCTTTACAGGGGAATATACCGGTTATAACGCTGATCATATCCGTATTGCCACCAAACTCGCCCCTTATCCTTGGCGTTTAACCCGTCATGCCATGGTGAAAGCTTGTCAAGCTTCGGCAACCAGATTAGGCCGCCCGGTGGATTTAGTGCAAATGCACTGGTCAACGGGCAATTATGCGCCATGGCAGGAGGGAGGATTATTAGACGGATTGGGGGATTGTCTGGAAAAGGGGTTAGTTAAAGGAGTCGGTTTATCCAATTTTGGACCGAAAAGATTGAAGTCTGCCTATCAAAAGTTTGCCAGTCGCGGCATTCCTATTACCAGTTTACAGGTACAGTATTCTCTCCTTTCTACCTATCCTCTCACTGACTTAGGATTAAAGGAACTATGTGATCAATTGGGCATTAAAATTATTGCCTATAGTCCCTTAGCTTTGGGTTTATTAACGGGGAAATATCGAGATAATAAAAACTTACCCCCAGGATTACGTCGCTTCCTTTTTGGTCAATTAATTCCCGCTATTTCGCCTCTGATAAGTTGTCTAGAAGTTATCGCCCAAGCTAAAAATAAAACCATTAGCCAAGTTGCCTTAAATTGGTGTATTTGTAAGGGAACAATTCCTATCCCCGGAGCTAAAAATATTCGGCAAGCTGAGGATAATCTTGGGGCTTTAGGATGGACTTTAGACAGTGGGGAAATAGCAGAATTAGATAAAATTGCCGCAGGTTTGGATAAAAAAATGGTACAAAATATCTTTCAAACTAAGTAGGGTTGGCTGAAAAAGCTTGTTGGTGGGGTGTGGAACGAACCACAAAGACACAAAGGAAGCAAAGATTGATCGCTTATAAGTTAAACTGATCAGACAAAGAATAAGAGAGCCAATTTCCCCCCGATTACTCGAAGAACTGGCAATTTTTGAGGTCAAAAAAGCCTAAAGATATTATCCAACAAGGTTTTTAGATTTATTCAGCAAACCCTAAGTAATACTAAATCTGGTTATTAAGAACTGATTATTTATTCTCCCTATTGCCTTTTGCCTCTTGCCTTTTGCCTATCCTAACCAAGAAGTTAATTTTGCACGACTACTTATCTTGAGAGACCAATTTTAAGCTGGGACGGGGTTGCAAAGTTCCCCCGTAAGCGACGGCAGTATGAGGAGATAGGACAAGATGAGGAGATATGCCCAAAGAAATTCGATAGATTTCCTCAGCTTTATCAATTAATTGCTGTTTAACTGACTCTTTCGGCAAATTTTGCCGCCAAGCTAGGGGAATCCCCTCGATACCGTTGTACAATCCCGCCCAAATCCCCGCTAAAGTGGTGGTTAATTGCCGTTGATAGGGACTAGAATTAGCACGACGCACGCTCACGGCGAAATCCTCGCTCGTTTGCAGAAAGGTATAGAGAGAAGCTGCGATCGCAATTCCCAAAGGTGAGCTATCTTTCGCCCAAGCCGATAAAATGGACTCTAAGGGATGATTCTGCCCTAAAGCTGACTGAATCTGCTCTAATAGCTTATTCTTGGGGTTAATAGTTAGCAATTGCCCCATTAACTGATTTAAAGGCCTTTTTCCCTGTAATAACAGACCTACCGCCTCTCCCCAAATTATCGCTTCTTGTCGGGTTAACTCGGAAATTAAGCCCTTTTTCAGCCAAAAATTTAATCTAGCTTGCCAACGTTCCCCATGGTCAGGCCAGGTTAAAATCTCCGGCAGTAGCACAAATAATAACGCCGATTCCGACTGCTGCCTAGCTGCGATCGCAATGGGCAAATCTTCCTGAGATTGCAGAGCTTGCAAAAGCAGGGTCGTCCTCGGTGTAGCCTCATAGTTAAAGGCTGGTATTAGGGGCTGATTATGCAATGATTCCCCGATATATGCCCCGATTAACCCTCCCTGAAGGCGTTCGAGGGGTGAAAAGACCTTCTGCATAAATTAGCTCAATTTGCCCGGTAGGTGACTTCCCCGACTTTGCCCGGTTGCCCCAGTTGTTTAGCATTGGCGTTATTAACGGCAACGTAAACCCCGCCAGCATTACCTGCCCTCACGGTTAATTCCCGGTTTGCTTGCCAAGTGCGATGGGTTCCCTGGGGCAGCACACCCTCAAATTCTGTCTTCCCATCCACCACCACCCGCAGCCAGCAGTCATCTTCCAGTTTTACCCCCACCACCAGCTGCTGATTATTGCTGGTTTTGTTGGCTACCGGTTGAAGGGGATTGCTTTTCGGTTGGACAATTTGCTGTTGTGGCAAGGAAGGCGGCGGTAAGCGATTCGATTGCAGTACCGATTTTTGCAGGACGTGGGATAGGGTTTGTACGGAACCAATAACTAAGATTAAATAGAGAAAATAGAGATGAATCGGGCGAATTTGAAGACTTGGCAGCGATAAAGACGGTTTTGTTCCCCTAAAAAAGTTATTGACCTTGGTGGGAAAACGCCGGCTAATCGTCTCACCATCCAGGGACAGACTATCGGCAAATTGTTTGATTAACCAACGAATATAAATCGGTTCGGGCAATGCCTCCAAATCCCCCGCTTCCAGCGCTTCTAGGCGATGGCGCGGGATTAAGGTTTTCTGGGCAATTTCCTCGAGAGAAAGGGACTGTTCTAGGCGATTTTTTTGCAAATAAACGCCGATTTCCAGTAATTTGGTGCGCTGTTTATGCTGGGGATCGAGTTGTGATTGGAGAAGGCGAAACATATCGCTATTAGGGGCTGACTTTCAGCTTAGTTAATCTGGTTCTTTAAATATTTCAGTTCATCAAGGGTTAAAAAACGGTAATCACCCAAGGGTAAGGGGGAATTATTACCAGAGTTTAATTGAATACGACCGATGGCGCTGCGATGAAGTTTCAGGACGCGATAGCCTAACTCTTCGGCTACAGAGCGAATCTGCCGATTTCTTCCCTCCACTAAAATAACTTCTAGTAGGGTTTTTTGGTCGGTTTGCTTGAGTATCTCAACCTGTGCGGGTAAGGTTTTTTTTCCCTCTAAGAGGATACCTTCTCGCCAACGCTGGAGAGCAAGTCTATCAATCGCACCATCTAGCCAAACCCGATAGGTTTTGGGCAAATGATAACGGGGATGGGTGAGGGTGAGGGTCAGTTGACCGTCGTTGGTGAGGAGTAAAGCCCCAGTGGTGTTGATGTCCAACCTGCCTACGGGATGTAACCCTGTCTCGCTGGCAAGGGAGTCGGGCAAAAGGTCGATTACTGTCGGCCGGTTTTGTGGATCCTTACAGGTAGAAACCACACCAATGGGTTTGTTGACCAGTATATACAATCTTTTGGGACGATTGGCCGGTTCAATTTTTTTTCCGTCTATCTCTAGGTGATCTTTTTCTGGGTCGGCTTTTTCTCCTAACTGCACGATTTTGCCATTCCGTCTCACCCGGCCGGCTACGATCATCTCCTCCGCCCTTCTTCGGGAGGCAATTCCCCACTGGGCAAGGATTTTCTGGACTCTCTCCGCCATTTTTTTTTAGTTTTTAACCCTTTCTATCTCCTATTATAGGCATCCTAAAAGGGTTTTTTCGCCCAAATAGTGAAGAAAAACCGAATATCTCCGGCTGCCTCTTTGATTTTTTTTCTTTGAAAACTTCTCAAAAAAAAGAGGAGTAATCCCTTGACTTGGGCGGCGGCTTCGGTTATACTTTTCTTATAATGGGAATCTGTGCGTTCTTTAGTGAACTCTACCACTCCATTGTATATAAAGTCTTATAAAAATATTATTGCAAAAAGCCGTGAAAAAAGCAAGCAAAATTTTGCCGACAATTGTTAAAAAAGTCGGGCTAATTTTTTTTACGGGGGGATATGACTTTAAACGGGTTATTTCTCGGTTATCCAAGCGGTTGAGAGAAGAAAGAGATCGGCAATTGATGGAAGAAATTGTGAATGAATAGAGAAAATCATTACTAATACATTTATCTGTGTTGATTTTAGTTTTATAGATTCTTGTAGGGTGCGTGTTTGCGGCGATAATCTCTGACAAAAAAACAAATTAATAATCCGCACCCCACGCAGCAACTTAATTATTAAATTGGTGCGTTACGCTATCGAATGGCGTACCCTACAGGATTAATGTTAACTTATTTTTCAGGAATAGCAGATAGGATAGCTCGAAGTGCTTTGTTTACATCTTCAGAATTTTTGAAAACTTTAGCGACATCCGATTCTAAGGTAACAGTTATTTTTGTCTCATTTACCTGAGAAGCAAAACGATTAGGATGAGCCTTAGTATAATTAAAATTATATTCAGGAAGTAGGTCATCCTGTAAATTTTGGTTAGTTTTAGAGTCCTGTGTATTTTTCATAGTCTTGGCGTTCCTTTTTGGTTGTTAAACGTGCGCTGATAATACGAATCATTTGATTTTTTTCAGTAAAACAAACTACTAAAAGGCGATTCTTGTCATCGTGTCCGATAATAATTTCTCGTTTTTCACCGACCGAATGCCACTCATCATCAAAAATGTAGGCTAGAGGATCTCGAAAAACAGCCTTGGCTTCTTCAAAATTGATGCCATGCTTTTTGAGATTAAGTTTTGCCTTGGGGTTATCCCACTCAAATTGTAAGTTCATCAACTTAATTATAGTTCAATCTCCTACTAAACGGTACACTTTTAAATTTTAAGTAATTTTTTTTTCATGAGAAACTTCTAACCAGCCTTCTATTGCCTCTTTAACCATGACCATCAAATCATCATAATTTTCTGCCCAAGTATGACAACCAGACAAAGCTAGTACATTTGCACACCAAACATCATCTTCTTGCCAGACAACCACTTTGATATTCATAATAAATATTTTTTATTGACTGATATTTATTTTAAAAATAACATAAATTTGTTTTTTTTGTGTAAGCCTGAGCTTGTAGGGTGCGTGTTTGCGGCGATAATCTCTGACAAAAAAACCAATTAATAATCCGCGCTCCACGCACCAACTTTATTATTAAATTGCTGCGTTACGCTTTGGCTAACGCACCTACGATTTATGTTTATGTTTGTGGCTAAATTGACAAAAGTTGCTCAAAATATAGCCTTAGCAAAATAAATCGGCCTATTCCTAGTTAACCTGAGTTGAGGATAAGCCGAAACCCTAATTTTACCCTAGCTGGTTATCTCTATTCTTTCGTGGAAGTCATGGCAAAATCTCCTTAGTCCGATAATTCTTTGTACCAATGCCATCACACAAATGCCTATCCTCCTCCCTGACACCAGAATTAGGATTGTGCAAATAAACCCGCACCCAATCGCAACTACGCCCCATTAAAGCGTTTAAGTCCTGCATTGTCCTACAATCTTTGTGTATTGCCCTACAACTCTTCTGCATCGCCCTACAATCCTTCTGTATCCTCACAAAGAAGTCTAAACCAAGATTAACGGGATTTTAGGATTAACTGGATTATTTACTTGGAAACTCCTGACAATCTTTTAAGATTGAGCATCCTGAAAATCCTCTAATCCTCAAAATCCT
>NZ_JADBTR010000103.1:0-23146 GCF_020246065.1 Microcystis sp. M144S2 | reverse complement strand
GAAAATTCCCCAAGCTCCCTCTCTGTCCAGCAATGCTCTAAAGTTGATAAATATCAATCTAACAAAAACTCAAAGCCCTATTGTACAAGCTTTACAAGCATGAGTTGTTGATAGTTTTGCATGACAGGTTCGGTAGAGCCGGAAAAATAAAGAGTCGAAATGGAGCAAAAAGTAAGCGTGGAGGGATTCCATGGCGTGTAGATATCAGCGAGAAACCAGCAATTGCTGACCAGAAAACCGAAATCGGTCATTGGGAAAGTGACACAATGATTGGAGGCAATCATCTAGGAGTTCTCGTTACATATATGGACAAGGCCTCGAAATTTTTAGTAGCAGGATTAGCCAAAAACAAAACCGCATCGGAAATCAATAGAGTCACAGAAAAACTTTTCCAAGAGATTCACCCTGACAAAAGAAAAACCTTTACTTGTGACAAGGTTAAAGAATTTTGTGGACATCAAGAGTTGAGTCAGAAACTAGGAGCAGATTTTTATTTTGCTACTCCTTATCATTCGTGGGAGAGGGGATTAAACGAGCATACCAATGGACTGTTAAGACAATTTTTCCCCAAGGGAACGAATTTTAAAATCGTTAAGCCAGAGGAGGTGGAAAGAGCCGTAAACTTGATTAACAATCGTCCTCGAAAATGTCTTGACTATCGTACCCCGAATGAGGTATTCTATAAAGGTAGATCAGACAGTGATGCAATTCAGACTTGAATTGGCCAAGTATAATCTCAATATGCGATTATTTGGTTACAATTCAGGTCTAGTTTTAATCAAGCCCTTACCTGTATCATCTATAAAACGTAAAGAATTAGAACCGTTCATATCCAAATGTACTTTACTATTATCGCTTGGTATTTTCAATATCCAGTGATGATAGCTTCGACCTGTATTAACATGACCAGTTAAATCAGATTTCCACTTATACTCACGCTCATAATAATTACTCCACAAATAGGCATAGCCTTCCCGCAATTGGCTAGAGGTTAAAACAAAATTAAATTTTCCATCAATATCGGTAGCAGTTTTCTTTAAACAAAGAGAAGAATTATTAATGATGGACTTGATTTCTTCCATAATTTTTGTCGATGAAAAATTTGCTTCCCACTCTCTGATCATCCCAGAAGCATCATTACTTTTTTTATTATCTTGTTCTTGGTTAAAAGCTTCCTGTTCTTTTTTTTGAATAACTAAATATCGATCTATGGCTTCTCTTGTACAAACATTTATAGCGGTATGCACTTGCATGAGGTACAATAGAAGAGAACAATAAATTATAGACCTAGGCAGGAGCCACGACCCGATGAAGCCCTATTCTTTAGACTTGCGACAAAAGATCATCGAGACCTACGAGGAGAATAACCTCTCACAACGTGAGTTAGCCAAAAGATTTAGAGTAGCTTTAAGCTTTATCCAGAAACTAATCAAGCAGTGGCGTGAAACAGGAAATCTAAATCCCCGACCGCATGGTGGAGGACAAAAACTCAAGCTTAAGAGCGACGAAATTATCTTGCTGGGCGATTTAGTCCAAGAAAAGAAAGATGCCACCTTAGACGAGTTAAGAAAACAAATTGAGGAAAAAACACAGACGGTGGTGAGTAACTCAACAATCAGTAGAATTTTAAAACGGCTAAATTTAACTCAAAAAAAAAAGCTTACACGCTAGGGAAAGAGACACGGAAAGAGTGCAAAAATTAAGAGAAGAATATTGGGAGAAAATCCGAGATGTTAGAGCGGAAGATTTGGTTTTCGTTGACGAGTCTGGCTCTAATCTAGGGATGACAAGACTTTATGGCAGGGCTGAAAAAGGTCAGAGAGTGTATGATTCAGTTCCGTTAAACCGAGGAAAAAACGTCACGATAATTGGAGCGATAGCGCTCAAAGGCTTGCTGACTTTTATCAATGTATTTGGAGCCGCAAATGGTTTAATATTTGAAGCATTTATTGCTACATTATTAGTCCCAAACTTGTGGAAAGGAGCTTGTGTATTAATGGATAATGCTTCGATTCATCAAAAAGAAACCCTCGAACCAATTCTTCAAGAAGTCGGTGCTAGACTGGAGTTTTTACCTCCCTATTCTCCCGATTTTTCTCCCATTGAAAACTGTTGGTCGAAAGTGAAAATACTGATTCGTTCTATGTCACCTCGTACCTATGCTGATCTAGAAAAAGCGATCATTCAAGCCTTTAGTCAGATTACATTGCGAGACATCCATCACTGGTTTACCCATTGTTGCTATTGCGATACCCCTTTTAAAGAGCCTACCTAGTCATCCATGCTGTACCTCATTCAACTGAAACCCGCTATAAATGATTTTAGAGATTTATATTCAATAAGAAGAAATAGGAAAAAAGGATGGAAATCTGTATTAGACTATCAATTATTGACTTTAGCAAAAGAAAAAAATACTTCATTAAACGAAATCAAATCTATTTTTTATGACTATTACTTTAGTAAACATTCAATGGATCATTCTGGCTCTAGATTTTTGTATCTACTGAATAGACAAAGTACACCTATTTTTAATTATTTAGTAATAATATCTGGATTCTTAGTTGCCATTATTCCTGTATATAATTGGGTTACTGAATTAGTTCAAGGCAATAGAATTGCAGAAGAAAAAACTATAAAAGAAGCTTGGGATAATTTAGCTAAATATAAAGGGCAAAAAGGAAATCTTGGAAGGCAGGGAAATCTTGAATTTTTGAATAGAAACAAAATTTTATTATACAATCTTGAACTCGATGGTGCTGCTTTACCTAAAATAAACTTAGAAAAAGTAGATTTGCAGTATTCTAATTTGAAGAATTCCAAATTGATAGGGGCTAACTTTGGGAATGCTAATTTAAATTATGTCATTTTTGCTGAGGCAAATCTCAGCTATGCCAAACTTACAGACTCTAAACTTATTCAAACAGATCTAACAAATGCAGATTTGACCAATGCAGATCTGACCAATGCAGATATAAGCGAAGCAAATTTAACAGATGCTAAAGGTTTAACATTAGAACAACTTAAGAAAACAAAAAATTGGAAATTAGCTAAGTATAGCGATAGTTTTCTTAAAGATTCAGGAATATGTGAAGGTGAAGAGAAACCTAATCAATGTCCTTTAAATACATCTTATGGCAGTAAAAAAAATCAATAATTTATAACTATCAGGACACCCTAAAATGCAATTATGCAAAAACATCCAAAAAGCTACAAAGACCTAAAAAATCGCATTATTGCCTATTTATAAGGGGATGAGGTTTAGGTACTGGAAAAAATTAATACCAATTTTCAATAGTCGTGACTAACATCTGAAAGTGCAATTCCTTTCTCCGAGAGGGATTGCGCTTTGAAATGATCAACTAAGTCTGTCATTACTTTTGAAAAATGATATATAGCGGTAAGCGCTTGAGTGAGATACAAACCAAGCTTTGCCTAGCATGGTTTATAGATTGTGACACTGTACCTCATACGACTGCACACCGCTATAGTAAGCTCGCTCCTATCCCTAATTCTTTCGTTAGCTTTTTGCCTAGAATCGCTAGATATATTTCTAGTGAGAGAAGCCAGAAGCCTTTGTTAGCAAATTTTCTAGCTCGCTTGTCCCCCTGTCAGGTTAGTTAGCTGGCTCTTCGGTAATTGTTATGCAATGGACGGGGGTTATAAGGGATGGAACCCTTATATAGAAAGGCATTTAGCGATTTTTGTCAATTGTTTTGATCTAGAGCGAACTAATCAATTAAGTCTCTTACCAGATAAGGATTTAGTCGATTTATGACCCCCTATCGAACCATACCAAGTAACGAAGAACCAGTTAGCTCTAGATAAAATACTTGATAAAAATCGCTAAATGCCTTTCTCTATAAGAGTTTCATCTTTTATAATCCTGTCCGTTGCATAAGACAAACCGAAGAACCAGATTTTGTTGTCTTGACTTACGCTTGTAATAATCCATCTTCCATATAAATTAGTCGATCAGCAATATCAAAAATTCTATTATCATGTGTTACTAATAGTATCGTACATTTTTGCTCTGTCGCTAAACGTTGTAATAAACTAACCACATCACGACCAGATTTACTATCTAGAGAAGCTGTTGGTTCATCGGCTAAAATAAGTTGTGGATGATTGACTAAAGCACGCGCTACAGCAACCCTTTGCTTTTCTCCTCCGGATAAACCCTCTGGATAATAATGAATTTTTTTTCCTAAACCCACTTCCGAAAGCATGATCTTAGCTTTTTGATAAGCTTCTCTTTGGGAATAATAGCCCTGAAGTTCAAGAGACATGACCACATTTTGTAGTGCGGTCAAACATTGTAATAAATTATGTTCTTGAAAAATATAGCCCAATTTTCGACGATGAGCGATTAAATGATTCGGCTCGGCTCGATTCAATTCCCGTCCTAATATCTTCAAACTACCAAGTTGAACAGAGCGTAATCCTCCGATCAAGGAAAGTAAAGTAGTTTTTCCCGATCCGGAAGGACCGTTCATAATGACAATCTCACTTTGCTCAACTTCTAAATTAAT
Organism: Microcystis sp. M144S2; assembly: GCF_020246065.1. Lineage (NCBI taxonomy): Bacteria > Bacillati > Cyanobacteriota > Cyanophyceae > Chroococcales > Microcystaceae > Microcystis > Microcystis sp. M144S2. Next base: position 18,617 of record NZ_JADBTR010000103.1, on the reverse strand, counting down.
ATTGAAAAGAACTTGTTTTTTGAGAGAACCCTTCCCAAAAAAATGTTGTAGTTGATTGGCGACAATAATTGGTGGATTGGACATGACTAGTAGACTCCCTAAAAAATATCGGAAGGATCACAGTAACGTAGCTTATTAACAGCAATCGCTCCAGAAAGACAACACATTATAATTGTCAAACAGAAAAGGAAAAGAATACGAGTTTCATTCATATAAATTGGTAGCTTTGTCGCTCCCGCAGCTAAGTCATATAAACCCCAAGAGATGACCAAACCGGGGATATAACCTAAAATCGCTAGAGTAATTGAAGATTGAAATACTAATTTGAGTAAATATAAATTTCGGTAGCCCATCGCTTTTAACGTTGCGTACTCGGCTAAATGATCGGAAACATCTGTATACAAAACTTGATAGACAATAATCGTACCGACGACAAAACTAAGTAGAGCGCCTAATCCAAAAATAAAGCCGATCGGAGTATTATTAGCCCAGTGATTTTTTTCGAGATCGATAAATTCTTGTTTTGATAAAATTAATATATCTTCATGGGGAACTAAAGCCTTAATTTTTTGAATAACTTTTTGCACATTAGCTTTCGATTTTAATTGAATTACACCGATAGAAATTAACCCTTTTTGAGAACGGGTGCTAAAAATTCTTAGAAAATTAAGATCGCTAGTAATTAAATGACCGTTATAACTAAAAGACGGGCCTAATTGAAAAAGACGAGTGATCGTTACTCTCCGAGATGGCCCGCCTCCAGACGCTCCCAAATCAGTTTTTATAGGATACCGATCATTAAATCTATCGGCAACAATACCGTATTCTGGACGAGATAGACCATCAAAAAAAACCGTGTCTTCAGACTTCAAATCGGATATATTACGACAAACTTCCGGTAACAATAAGGAACAGGAGGTCGGATCAATACCAACTGTTAAAATTACATATTTTAAATGATTTTTAGGATTGGTAAACTGAGCAGCATCTAAATAAATGGGAGAGATCGATTTCACTTCATCTAATTGACTCGCTTGATAGAGTCTTCGTTCTGCAAAAGGGCGAAAAGATACCAAAGAAACATATTGAGGGCTCACCAAAACAATATCCCCTTGAATAACCTGATGGAGACGGGCGGCACTTTCAAAAAGAGCACTACGAAACCCTAGTTGCATAAACATTAATAGAACCGCAAAACTAATTCCTGATAAAGCTACTAAGAATTTTAATTTATTGTGGGTGAGTTGTAACCAAGACAGGGGCATTTTATTCATTGCTATACTAGCTCCAAGTTTTTATACTATAGTCATTTCAGATAAGTCTGATACGGTCTAGGCCGACAAAACCCTTATGAAATCTCGGATTGATATTCTCAATCTTAATTGAAATGACTATAAATCCTATTTCGAAAAGATGACAACAATCAGTCATAAGTTAGCCAATGATAGTTAGTCAAGTTTTTAATTTCATTAGTCATTGTTTCGAGATACTGACAACGAGTTATCAGAATTTCTTCTAGTTCTTCAATTGTTTCAAAATACGCATTAACCAGAGGTTCATCTACTAGAGACCACAATCTCTCGGCTGGCTGTAGTTCTGGTGAATAAGCCGGTAGAAAATCGAGCATGATTCCATCAGGAATTTCAAGTTTTTCACTTCTATGCCACCCAGCATTATCTTGTACTAATAAAACAATTTTTTCTGCCGATAACCCGACATATTTTGCCAAAGATTGATAGACTAAACTTAACCATTGATCATTAACTATTGGGATTAAATACCAGAGTGTTTTTCCTGTTTTTAGCTCAACAAACCCGTAAACATATAACCATTCATAACGATGATGCACCAGGGCAGAAGGCCTTTCTCCTATGGGAACCCAGACTTTTTTAATGATTGGTTTTAAGCCCACTCGATGTTCGTCAAAGAACCAGACTTCTACTTGAGAACTGGGAAATTTATCTCTTAATTCTTGAACTTTTACTGGTAAATTTTGCTTAAATTTTTCTTGTTCAACTGGGTCTCCCTTTTTAAGTTTTGGACTGGGTTTTTGACAAGAATATCTCGACTTTTTTAAGTAATCCCATCCCCTTTGATTCCAAACTTTTTCTCGTCCCGTTTCCTTTTTTATCCATCGGACTACCTTCGGACTTGTCCAGATTCCTCCATCCGCAGGACGTTCTTTAAGTTCTTCTTTTAATTTTTGAAATTGTTCTTCCTTTAATAAAGGTTCTTTTCCTCTCCAATGTTCCGCACTTTTTTTCTTGAGATTTTTAACTCCTTTTTTTTCTAATTCATTAGATCTTTTAATAATTCTAAAACTATATTGATAATCTAACCCCACAGCTACTGCCGCATTTTTGATTGTCCATCCTAACGATATTTTCCACAATAAGTGCCATCTTCTTGTTTCCACTGAGTCTTGACTGCTTCTATATCTATCTTTCAGTTCCTCTGAACTTAGATATTCGGCTAAGTAAGCTTTCTTAGGCATTTTATATCCTCGTATTTAATCGTTTTATTATAACAGGATTTGGTATGAGAAGCCGTTTGAAAGACGGATTGTTTTGTCTCTTCATTGATTGACGGTTGTCGATTCTTATCACTGGTTGTAGTTCCTTACAATATCTTCAGTGTAATTATAGCGTTTTTCAGTCTGCTGAGCTACAAAAGTTATGGGCTTTAGGCAAAGGGCAAGAGGCAAAAGGGAAGAAAAATAGGTATACCTCACTAGCTTAGGAAACGCTATATATTTATGACCGACTATAAGAACCCCTTGTTTAATTGTTCGTTTCTCAGCTATTAGCCGCAGCGGATATCAGTGACGAGATTCTATTTTGACAGGGTTTAACTAATAACATATTTTCAGTTTTTCTTTGACGGATATAGCGCACCTAAATGAAATGTAAAAACTCTCCGTTTGCCGTCGTGCTACACTTGATTTGTAGAGCCTACCCGTTCATAAATCAATTAGGCGCACTATAGAGTATGAGCGAGCTTTTCTAAACATTTTTCATTCTACTCCTTAAAGAGGGTTTTACTCGTGGATTTTGTCTTATTACCAGTTCAAACAACTCCTAAACGAATTTTTACAACATAATTTTGATTTGTAGCTGTAAATTTGTCAGAGATTTTACCCGTTCGCTATCCATGGTATCTAGACGAATTTTTACTTCAGAAACCCTCGCATCTACACTTGCCACTGGGTCAGAACTGAGCACATCTTGTTTCCCAATTTCTAGACCGATCTGCTCTACTGTACCGTGTAAAATTTCAGGAAACGCTTTACTCGTTAATATCGCTCGTTGCCCTAAACGAACCTGATCGATATCTGTCTCGTACACTTCGGCGATCGCCACCATCTGTTGTGTACGTGCTAATTTAAAAATGCTACTATTATTTTTGTTGATCGATTCTCCTTCACGAATATTAATCTTAATAATTTGCCCGTCAATAGGAGAGGAAATATAACTAAACTTTAAGTCCGATTGAGATTTCTTTAAAGCTGTTATTGCCGTATCGACATTAGCTCGCGCGACCGCCACATCCACTGGTCTTACTTCTTTAATTTGAGCGAGAGTTGCTTTAGCCTGTTCGATCTGTTTTTGCAGAGTATTTTTAATTTGAGATAAATTAAACTCTGCCTCTTTAACTTGCCAAGCTAAAGTTTCTTTCTGCAAGCGTTTACTATCGTACTCGGAAGCGGATATCGCTCCTTCACTATGCAAGAGATCGTAACGGTTATATTCATCGATCGCGTTTTGCAATTCTGTTTTCAGACGATTAATCGTCGCCGTTTGCGTGATCACCTGACCGTTGAGATTCGCCTCCAAACTAGCGATATTTTCTCGTTGGGCTTGAATTTGTCCCACTTTTGCTCCCGCTTCTACCTGTGCCAATTGAGAACGTGCTACCGCCACTTGATTCTTCGCTTGTTCGATTTGCGCGAGTAATGTGATTTGACCATCGAGAACTGCGAGTATCTGTCCCTTTTTCACCGTATCACCCTCTTGAACTAATAAGCGGGCAATACGGGTTCCCCCGATGGGAGAAGCGGCCAATTCGAGCATTTTTCCTTGAGGTTCCAAACGTCCTAAAGCCGCTACTTTTTTCGGAGTAATTTTTACATCGGAATTCGTTGCCATTGCGATAGGTTTAGCGTTCGTTTGTCGCAATAACTTGTAAAAATTCCAAGCGACGATCATAGAAGTTCCTACTAGAAAAACATAAACGAATAAATTAACGAGAAAGCCAAGATAGAGACGAAGAGCGATTTTGATAGAGGAAGGATTCATCGATTTACTTTTCTAAATTTTCAACAACGATTTTCGAAGAGTTAAAAACGGAAGAATGTACCGATCTTTTAACCGAAAAATTCATCACTCGCCATGCGATAAATACCAAAATAGCACCAGTCCAGTAGGGAGTAGCAAAACCGAAGTGATCGAAACTAAACCCCGCCCAAAGCGGTCCAAAAATCATCGTAATACTTACTAAAGCTTGTGTTGCTCCCATAACTTTTCCTTGTTCCTGCTCCGAAGCTCCCGATGAAATTAAACCCCGCAAAGTTGGCATACATAAACCGACACCAGACGCGAAAACTCCCACGGCAAAATAAAAACCGACTTCCCGTACTCCCATCGCGATCCAAACGAGAGCGATACCCGCAAACGCTAAACCTGTAATCGCTACTTGTTTCTCGCTGAACCGATTTAATATAATCCGTAGTAATCCCCCTTGAACGATCGATGAAACTAAGCCGATGTAAGCGAAAAGTATGGCGTTATCTCCTGGAGTCCAATGGAATCGATCACGCGTTAAAACAGCGATATTCGTTTGGAAACCGGCAAAGGAAAGGTTAAAGATTAAAAAGGCGATAACAAGATAACCAATCAAAGCGTGGCTGATTAAGTCAAACACTTGGCTAAACGGATTTAAATCGGCGACCTTAAACGATCGTCGGTTTTCCACCGATAGGGATTCGGGAAGTGCAAAAAAGCCAAAAATCGTATTGAACAATGCTAAAGTAGCGGCGGTTAAGATCGGTAAGTTGAGGTTAACTTGCACTAACAGACCTCCAACCACTGGACCGAGAATAAACCCCAAACCGAAAGCTGCGCCGAGAAGTCCGAAGTTTTTCGCCCGATCTTCACGTTTCGAGATATCGGCAATATACGCTTGAGCCGTGGAAAGAAATCCCCCAGTAATCCCGTCGAGAATCCGTCCGACAAACAACCAAACTAAACTATTTGCCAAACCGAAAATTGTACAGCCGATAGCTGTCCCGAAGGTACTCCACAATAAAACTGGACGACGGCCGAATCGATCCGATAAAGAACCTAAAAGCGGACTGGCGATAAAAATAGCGAGAAAAAAACTGGCTTCCAGTAAACCCACCGTTAAAGCGTCACTTCGGTAGTGCTCAATAATATAAGGAAGAATAGGAATAATCATACTCCCACTCATAAAATCGATAAAAATTGCTAGAAAGATAAAAACTAAAGCTGTGCTTTGTTTACATTTCATAGAAAAACTCCAAAAATAAGAAATTTCTTTTCGTGTGAGTAGTAATGATCTCGAGTTTACTCCGTGAGTATCGAAGATTTATTGATCATGAGGAAATCACTCGGAGTGATCGATCATCTTTTAGGCTATTACGCAAGAGAGAAACGCTTTGTCTTCCCGTAGAGGTGAAAGAACCTTAGTTTTCAAATAAAGTTATCTCTCTTGTGTAATTTTGGAAAACATTTCCTGATTCTGAAGACGTGAAGGATACGATAGATAGTAATGGCGACAGATCGCTAGAAAATTACAAGTTTCCGCTACTCCCGCTACCGCGTATAACTCCCATAAATAACTCTGAAGATGCGGATATTCTGTTAGCCGGCGAAGATTACAGCCAAATGCCCCGTAATAGGCGCAATCAAATCGGATCAACGTCACGAATAAACACCAATCCGCCTCTGTAATCTCGTCACCGCACAGAAAACGCTGAACGGATAGAAATGCCTCCCACCGATCGAGAGCCGTAAACAACTCCTTCAAAGCCTCCTCTCGCGCCGCCTGTGTAGCCGCGAATCCCACCCGATAAACCCCGTTATTGACCAGATGAATTTCATCGATCCTTTGATCGATCAGATATTCCTTTTCTGACGGGCAATATGACCGTGGCGATCGCGCAAGCGAGATAAATTCTCGATCAAGCATCCGAAGGATTTCTCGTGACTCGTTATTTACAATTGTCTGGCGTTTTTTATCCCATAAAACGGGGACGGTAGCCCTTCCCGTATAGTTCGGCACGGCTCGCGTGTAAACCTGCCATAAATAAAGATCGTCGAGTGAATTTTGGGGAAATGTCCAACCCTGTTCCCCGACCAATGGATCGGCCATCGACATCGAGATCGATTCTTCTAATCCCTGTAATCGAAGCGCTAGTAAAACACGATGCGCCCAAGGACAAGAGGGAGAAACATAGAGATGATACCGTCCGGACTCGGCTAAATAACCCGAAGAACCGTCTGCCGTTATTTTGTGTCGAAAAGTCGTCGGACTACGTACATAGCGTTGATCCCGCGTCGGTATAACGCTTTCTATTCGCCATTGACCTCCATTAAGATATCCCATGATCGCGATTCTCCTTGTAAAAAATTAATCGGATGTTTAAGACAGCAGAATTTTCGTTAAATTATTGAAAATTCTGCTGTCTTTACTACAATCATTTAGCAATAATTTCGGTAGCGAACCTTAATTGTTTCGTAGTTTCTAGGCAACTTTCAACCCGAGTTAACCAAGCCATTAGCAAGCCCTGTTTTTTCAAAGCGGGGAAAAGATCTTTAAATCGTGATCTGGCAATAATTTGTAGTTGAGAATAAATCGCCAGATCTGCAGCGGTGAGGCGATCGTTAATTAAATAATCACGATTTTGTAGCCGCTGTTCTAGGCACCAGCAAGCCTCTTGAAAGCGTTTGATTCTTTCTTTATGAGGTAGTTTAGCGATCCCCTGAGCTTGTAAGCGTTTAATCATTGTCTGACGGATTAAGGGCGGGATGATCCTGCGCAATGGGTACGGTAGCCCTTGAAAAGCCTCCGCTTTAAATGGCTCAAAATGTTCGTTGATCGCCCAACGAGAATAAACTAAAAACCAATAGAGAGATTCATCACTCCAATCCTCTAGTAAAAGAGTTTCCGCGCGTTCACCTGGATCTAAGGGGTACAAAGAAGATGTGTGGGGATAAATTTCATCCAATCGCTTGAGAATATTTGTAGAATCCTCGATGATCGTGTCATTAATTTTAATGACCGGTAATTTTCCTCGTTGAACCCAACTCGGAGACCGATCAAGTACGGTGACCTGATGCTCGATGCCTTTATAACGTAAAGCGGCTAGAACCTTGAGACAAAAAGGAGAAGAAGACGGCAGACCGAATATCGGAGTCCAGATAAAAACATTGATAGCACTCATGATGATTTCCTCGGTAATCAAAAAAACTAAACAGTAGTCAGGGGTGAACTAGACCGAAATGCTGGGACATCGCCTAGAGAATCCAACCAACGACGGGTCGCGGGAAACGGAGTTAACGATAAATTACTGACTTGAATTAATGTCTCTAATCCTGGCGCGTAAGCAATGTCGGCAAGCGTTAATAAACCGAATAGAAAGGGATCGGCTTGTTCCTGTAACTGCGATTCCAAAAAGGCCAAAGCCGTCTCTTGAAAATTGCTCGAGAGTTTCTCGATAATCGAGCGACCCGATCGTTGACGAAATTCTTTGAGAATGGCGGAAATTTTCGGGTAAAAAACTTGGTCGGCGTAGAGGGTGCTCAGGCGTACGTTGGCTCGCGCGACCAGGTCAGTGGGTAATAGGGATCGTTCTGGAAACGTTTCTTCCAAAAATTCATTGATTACCGCCGAATCGTAAATAATTTTCCCGTTGTAATCTAAGACTGGCACTTGGCCGAAGGGGTTGAGTCGGAGAAAATCAGGTTGTTTCTGTTCTCCCCGTTCCAAATTGACAATCGCTTCTTGATAGGAAATCCCTTTGTAATGGAGAACGAAAGTCACTTTGCGACTACAGGAAGATTTTGGAAAATGATACAGGATGAGTTTGTTCATAAAATACGCCCGAAAAACTAGAGCCGTTTCAGTACAATAGCTAAGCTTTGCCCCTCGCGATCGCGACCGTTGATGAGGATATACTCCAGAGGGTGAGATATGGCTTTTCCCACTACATGACAACCGCAGGGGGGTGGCAATACAATTCCTGTCAGGCTATAGGTGGGTAATACCGTCTGCTTTTGAAAACTGAGACAAGCCAATGCGATATCTACCGCCATGTTTGCACCGAGTAAATTGCCGTAGAGTGATTTCGGGGCACTCAATAAGATGCGAGAATTGTCGCCGAAAACCGCACCGAGACAACGATACTCTTCCTGATCGGCGGTGAGATTTCCCGCTCCGTCTAGCAACACGTAATCGATCCGATCAGCACTTAAATTCGCGGTTTCTAAACAACGTTTGATTGCCGTTTCTAAGGACATTGCCCGCCCGATTCCGACTACTTCGGCGTATAGATTCGCCTCCCGTTGTTGCGCTCGCTCGTAATTCTCCACCAGAACGATTCCCGCGCCCTCCCCTAACAGATGGCCATCGGCCTGATCGGTAAACGGCTGATACTGCTGTCGAGTGGAAAGTTCCTCCTCGGACAGAAAAGCATTAATTACCAGAGAACTCAAGGGAGATTCCGCCCCACCGACGAGAAACGCTCCCGCTACTTCCGATTCCAGTAACCAGAGTGATTGTTCGAGGGCTAACCCCGCGCTTAGTCGATCCCCAGCGAGGGTTTTACTATAGCCGCCGATTCCGTGATAGATCGATAATTCTCCTTGCGGCGCGGCGGGAAACCACGCAGTGGCAACGTAGGGGTTAATCGCTTGCATTCCCTCGGTATAGAGAGGATACATCATCGGTTCCACATAAGACCATCCCCCCGTACAATTGCCCAAGAGAATCCCCAAGCTATCCTGGTTTTCTTTGACAAGCGGGAATGAAGAATCTTCTAGTGCAGCTTTCGTGGCCACGGCTGATAATACGGTAAAGCGATCGAGTTTTTTTAACTGACGCTGATTTAATCCGTGATCTAACTGTTCCTCCCCAATACTGGCCACTAGAATTCGAGAAAACTCCTCGTGGGGTTGAAAGAGAGGTTGACCCTCGGCTAGAGTTCGCCAGATCGTGTCGAGATCGACCCCGGCGGGAATCGCCAATCCCAAACCCGAAATTACATAGCGGTGCTTATTCATATCTGTTCCGTAAAAGCGTGAATGATGACGCTAGAATGAATTCCCGAAAAACCACTGCTGGTTTTCAGCAAGCAACGGGTCGGTTGGTAGCGAGCTTCATTGTCTACCACATTTAGAGGACAATCGGTATCTTTTTCAACTAAGTTGATAGTTGGCGGGATAATTCCCAATCGTAGGGACTGCACCGAGGCGATTACTTCGATGCTGTTCGAGGCGGACAGAGGATGACCGATCTGGGATTTATTCGAGGTAACGGGAATCGTCGCGGCCCGATCGCCGAAAACTCGATAATAGGCGTTCGTTTCCGCCACATCGTTCTGCGGGGTCGAGGAACCGTGTGCGTTGATCGAATCGATGGCATCGGGAGTTAAGGTAGCATCTTTGAGAGCGAGAAAAACCGAATCGGCGATGCGTTTGCCGTCTTTGGGAATATCGGTCATGTGATAGCAATTATTAACACTGCCGAAACCCATTAATTCCCCTAAAATCATCGCTCCTCTCCCTAGGGCGTGATTCAGTTCCTCGATGACTAAAATGCCGCAACCTTCCGCCAAGACAAACCCGTCCCGCTCCCGCTCAAAGGGCCGACTCACCTCACTTGGTGGACGGTTACTTTTCGATGTGGCGCCGATTTTTCCGAAAGCCGCCACTGTTAAGGGGGTGATCGGTGCTTCCGTTGAACCAGTTAAGGCCATATCTACTGCGCCAGATCGGATCGCGGCTATCGCGTAACCGATAGCGTCTAATCCTCCGGTACAACCAGTGGTAATGGTAGTGTACCCTCCCCGACAGTTGTATTGTCGCGCCAAAATCTTCGCCGTACTGTTAAAATCAAAAGCATCTATTAAACTGGTGTCGAGAAGCGGCACGCCCTCCAAACGGTACTGCCCTTCTTGACTTTGCTGACGAAAAGCTCTTTCCATGCTGGCGATCTGGGCGATCGCCGTCGAAATAAAGACTCCCGCTCTTTCCGGACGCGGCAATTCTTCTAGATTCGCTTGATTCAAGGCTTCCCGCGCGGCCACGAGGGCGAATTGGGTGGAGCGATCAAGCGTCGGGGAGAGCGCGGGCAGGGTTTGCCAAGGCTCGAAATCATCAACGATCCCGGCGATTCGGGAGTATTCCTCACTAATGGGAAAGGCGGTAATCGATCGCACCCCCGATCGACCTTTACAGCAATTACTCCAGAATTCCGCTACTGTTTTACCGTTGGGATTGATCGTTCCCATACCGGTGATCACGACTCTTCTTTTATTCATGGGATTGATTTCCTCACGCAATTAATAGTCCGTAAAAATTTTCCCGAGAACGGATTGACCGTTCTTGGCGTTCGAGTTCGGACTTGACCGAAGATAAACCCGACTCGATCTCGATTAACGCCTTGAGTTTGAATAGTTCTCCCTGCAATTGTTGTAATTGTGAGTTCGTTTGCTCTTCCGTCCATTGAGTCGGTAAATGAATTTCAAAAGTCAATCGCGTTTCTAGCTCGTTAGTCTCTAAATGAATTAATGCCGATTCTAAGCGAGTTCCGAACAGAGAATGCAGATTCAATTGGTAACCGGAGAGTGTTTGAATCAATTCAATCCAAGTGGTCGCCTGACCGAACTTAGTTTGTACAGTGTAACGTTCCTCTTTAACCTCCTCAATAGCGAGAAAAAATTGCGTCCATTTTAATAAATTTGGAACGTGATTGACAAAGGTTTTTACCTCTTCTATTGACGACTGAATGTTGACTGATCGGTTATAGAAAATAAAGTCCATGATCGAACCCCTAGGTACTACAAAATCGAAGGTACGAGTTTTCGTTAATAAAAAAGAAGTGGCGAGTGATAGAACTTCGGTAGTTCTATTTCTTTTCACTCCTGTCTTCCGCTAGTCGCTAGATTCGGGAACGATCGCCACCACCCGACTCCAACCGGCACCACAACCCCGAACTTTGATAGGAAAACAGGCGACGGTAAAACCGGTGGAAACCGGAATTTTCGCGAGATTAGTCAAGCGCTCGATCTGGCAATACTCCCGTTGACGACCGTAAAAATGGGCAGGCCAGAGAACGTCCTGTCGTTTCTGTTGCCGGTATCGATCGAGCATTTGTCCGAAGGGAGGATCGAATCCAAAACTGTCAACACCGATTACCTTAATACCCTGCTCAATTAACCAAGCGGTCGCCTCTCGGCTGACCCCGCGAAAGTGGGTGAAATATTCGGGCTCGCCCCATTTTTCTTCGGCCCCAGTATACAGAAGCACGATATCGAAGGGTTTTAGCCGATAGTTAATTTCCCGTAACTGTTCCTGAATCTCGCTCACCCCGACGGATTGATCGACGGAGTCCCGACGACAATCTAGCCGGACTCCGGGATGGAAAAACCAATCTAAAGGCAATTCATCGATCGTTTTAGCGGGTTTTCCCTCGCAGAGAACCCCGTAATGATGGGGAGCGTCGATATGAGTTCCCGAATGGGTAGTACAACGCACGTATTCCAGAGACAGTCCCATCTTTTCGGGAAAAGCGTTCCGATCGATGCCGATGGGTTGACCGAGAATATCTGCCCCCCGCGCGTGATCGATGTACTCGATCTCGACGGGAACCGGTTCGCTCGGGGTGGCTTCTAGGGTTAAACTCAGATCGATTAGACGCATAATTCCCTTACTCTGGAAAAATAGGTGAGCGAGTCCGTGGCGACATCGTCGCTAAGAGCGAGTAATTTTAGAAAATAGAGACGGATCAAGCGATCAACCACTTCCTCAAAAGGGATCGCCTCTATCCTCTCGATCGGGCTTCCCGACCAGATATAGCCGACTGTTGGTTCCGAGAGTGTTGACCAATCTTCCCATCGAGAACTACAGTTGGAAATGACAGCGATATCGTCGTGTTCGCCACCGAGAAACTGGAGGGTTTTTGGGACTTGACAATCGACCAACCAACGTTCGACTATCTCTCGATGTGCCTTCAGGTTTTGGCTGTAGCGTTGAATAAAACTACGCCGTTTCTGTCCAGCATTCCGGAAAGCCACGTAAAAATACTCTGGAAATACCCCGAACCCTAAAACGGGATCGTCCGACCATTTTCGTCCCTGAATCGGAAAAGATACTTTAATGTAAGTACGGTAGGGAGCCGCTTCTGGATGAAAACGTCGGTCGCGATTGATACGCATCACGGTCGTATTTACCCGATAGGAAACATCCAATTTCGGCTCTAATCTTTGCAGAACTGGCCGGAGACGATCGATCAACCGACGGATCGGGGTAACGACTTGGTTTTGATAAACCTGACGTTCCGCGTTAAACCATTCCCTATCGTTGTTTCGCGTCAACGCTTGCAGAAATTGAAAAGTTTCTCGGGGTAAAGGGTAGGAGAGTTGAGACATATCTCGGCGGGTTGAATAAATGGAAATTTTCTTAGATTCCGAGGGATCGGCACTATCAACTTTTCGGAAAACCGTTTGTGGATATAGCGGCACCGATCCGATGGGGAGAAACTATCTAGGAAGTGCCGCGGATTCTCGCCAATTAGCAACGGGGCCAGATAGAGGGATGATTATCCTATTACCGAGGCGTACTGTTGACGCGCCCGCGTCATGGCGAGAGTCGGTCGATCGAGCGGATCGGCGCCACCGAACAGATGTAACACCGCCAAGGGAACTCCCCAAGGAAGATGGGGATCTGCGCAAGCCATGGTTAACTGGCGCAGGGGCAGACTATCCAACCAAACCCGACCCGTATCCTGATGACGGTCGATCGACTCCCGCACCAGTTGATCGTAGGTGATCGCCACCTCGTTCCGATCTCTCCCCGCCGCGATTTCTTGAATCGCTCGCGCCGCTAATTCTCCACTGTCAAGGGCGAAGGCAACCCCGGTCGAGAAGAAAGGATCCCCGAAAACCGCCGCTTCCCCAGTGATCAGGTATCCAGGCCCGCTAAGGCTACGACATTGCCAAGGTTGATCGATCACTGGGATCACTGGAAGCGTCCGCTGTGCTTTTGCGACTGCTTCCGCGAGGGGCAACCAAACAGCGATCGCCCGATGGAAGCATTCTGACGGGTTTTTCCCTTCGGCGATCGGCGCAGAGCGGGCTAACACCGCAATCACGCTAAAGCGATCATCACTTAAGGGCGCGATTAGAAGATAACCCCCTTCGAGGGTCACCACCGTCATGCCACCATCGGGAAGTAAAGCGGCGAAATCGGGATGGACAAAATGAGAGAAAACCGCTATTCGCTCGTCCAGAGGCTCGCCCACCGTTTTTAAAGTTAGGATGTTAGGAAGCAGGGAGAATTTCCCGCTGGCATCGACAATCGAATCGGCTAGATAGTCCCAGGTGTTCCCCGCGTTCTCGCAGATCACCCCGGTAACCCGCTTATCACTTTGGATAATTTCCGTGACAAGGGTTCGCGGCAGGTAGGTTACCCCCTGTCGCACCGCTTCTTCCACCAAAAGCCGATCAAAGACCGTTCGATTTAGGGTTAGCCCGCGTTCGTCCCTTAGATGGCGACAGGGTTGGATTTCCACGGAAAAGTCGAAATCACCTTGACAGGCGACGAATCGAACCGGTTTCGGGGGTTCTAGAGCGGTTTTCACGTTTCCATCGACCCCCAAACGCTGGAGTAAATCGTCAGACCAACCGCAGTAGGTTTGGGGAATTTGCGGGGTCGGGTGTTGACCCCGATCGAGCATCAGAACCGTTAAACCTTGTCGGGATAACAGATTAGCGGCGGTCGCCCCCGCTGGTCCGGCACCGATGATGATTGCGTCATAAGATCGAGAGGACATAACTATATCTCTACAGAAGAAAGATTCGCGTAATGGCGTTGTAAGTATTTTGTCAACGTTTCCAACCGCTCTTTAAAAGCTTTATGAAATCGCTGTTCTCTGATTTTTTCATCGGTCTCATCGTTTTGGAGAAAGGGAGAGATATTGTACTCTCGGTAAGCGATAATCTGGCAGAGATCGGCATCGAGCCGGCGTATTCGCCATATCCCGCGATGAAAACTCATCATTGGTGGTGGTTCTGGATTAAAAAACCAAATATCCTCTCCCTTTCGCCAGCGGATCGCCCGTAAAGGCACTCGCTCTCCCTGCCAATCTACCCACATCCGACATTCTTGGTGAAAACCGTCATCGTAGGTAATTTGATATTGGGTAATCGGATTCCAAAGACTCTGCAACTTCTCGAATTGCCAAAGATCTTGCGATACCTGATCGACAGAAGCAGAAACCGTTGTTTTTACCGTTAGGAACTTCATGCTCCCCGCTCCAAACTGGCTTGAAAAAGTCCCAGATTGTGCCGCAGGTAGCACCGTAATTTTTCCCCCATTTCTTCGTCGTTCAAATCGTTGTTCGGGGCTAGGGTAAACCAGCGCTCGGCCGTTACCGTTACCTTGTCCTGTTGTTCTTGAAATGTCCAACGACCAGTCATCGATTGGAAACCGGGAGGAGGAACCGGTTGAAACAATTCGATGTGATCGTTCGGTTGGCAGAACCGGATACCTCGGATCATTTCCGCTCCTTTGGGACGCTCGACGGTCATCAGAAATTCTTGATGGCAACCATCGTCGTAGAGAATGTCCACTCCTAAAACATCGGGAAGAACCCGCTTCCAATTCTCTAGGTCGGCGAAGGCATTAAAAACAGCCGCGAGCGATCGATGAACCGTTACACTTTCGCTAATCATGCTACACTCTCCACTATGATCGATGGATTTTCCAAAACACGTTTCCAATTGCCGAGGGCGAATTTCGCGTGCTTGAGTAATAGATCGGCCACTCGTTGTTCGTAATCACCTTCTGAAAACATCGCCGCCGCCTTTTCCTCTTGAAGATTCCAATTATGGAAAGTAATCACCTGACAGGTTTGATCGTCGATGGGAATAAATTGCCAACCTCCAGCATGATGGGTCAAAAATTTTGGTGGTTCCGGTTGAAAAAAGCTGATCGTACCTTTGTCCCTATCGCATAAACGCACTGATCGCACAGTCAGAGTTCCCGCATCTTTTTCCGAAACTACGGTCATTGTGAATTCTTGATAGCGTCCATCATCGTATAGAACGTTTATGGCTTGAATATGGGGAAGGAATTTTGTCCAGTCCTCGAGTTTGAATAACGCTTGATAAGCGGCTCGATCGTCACAATGAATGATCGCATCGGTTTCACAATAGTATTGAAAGCCTTTTTCGGTACTCATACGGCAACTCCTACAGATTGTTGCACTAATTGATTTAAATCCTTCAAAGAATGATTTTTGTTGATCGAATTCATCGGTAAATCGATACCAAAAAAGTCTTCGATATTACAGTGCAATTCTACGATTTCTTGAGAATCCATACCGAGGTTATCGCCAAGTACAGAATCGGGTTCTAACAAATCGATTTCAATGCCCATATCGGCCAGGATAGACAGAATATCTTTCATCACGAATATCTCCTAAAGGTGACAACAAAATAAATGGATAATGGAGAAAAGGCAGTTCCTCTAAAAAACAGTTTGGAAATACGCGGTTAGCACGCGTGATTAAGCGATATCGCCTAACCAGCGTTCTCGTTTATTGGCAACTAGATCGACCATCGGAACATTCATCGCCCAGTTAGGCTGTTTGATCGCTCCCACATCGCCCCAAAAATCAGGATTGACAAACTCTAACAACACGTTCATACGCCATTCTTTACCCAGTTTTGTCATTACGATCCGGTCGGACTGAATCGCTACTAAACCTTTTCGGACTAAGCGATCGATAATATCACCGAAATCATCTATTAATTCACTACCGAACTGTTGACGGTAGGCGGAAAATTCTACCTCGAAATATTGGAAGGCGAAAATGACGTAACGTTCTTGGCGAACACGGGGAGACATCTGGTTAGAAACTGACGTGATCAGGTGTTCGCCACGATTAACCATCTCGATGTATTTATCTACATTTTTCTCGCTTCCCGTGCGATAACTATTAATGAAACTATACGCTCCCGCCCCGATACCCAAAGCGTCTCGCGCTTCTTTAAAAGTATACAGGTTATACGGGTTATCGTATCCCTCTTGAGCGAAATGATCGAACATATACATCTTATAGCCCAATCTTTCCGCATAATTAACCGCTTCTCGATACATGCTAACAACGTATTCAGAATCGGGGTCTAAAACTGGTGGAACTTCTCCTTTCTTGATTAAATTATCTTGAGGAGTTCCCTCGTGAATCCGATAGAGATAGATAGTAAAATGCTTGATGTTCAAGCTTTCTAAGATGTGAAGATCTTTCTTCCACACATCTAGAGTATGGCCAGGCATATTGTACATCATATCCATCTGGATATTATTAAATCCCCGTTCTTGTAGCGATTTAATGGTGATTAAACTCGCTTCGGCAGCATGAGGGGAGCCGACAATTTTTAACACTTTTTCATCGAAAGACTGTACTCCTAAACTCACTCGATTAATTGGAGAGTTCACGACATAGTCTATTTTGTCCGGTGTAAAGTCCCGAGCGTTCCCTTCTAGCGTTAAAGAATAGCGGGAGGATATCGGAAAACTCTCGAATAAGGCATCTACTAGCCTTTTTAGGTTATGGGTTTTAAGAATCGATCCCGTACCGCCACCGATATAAATCGCTTTCAAAGAGCCATCCCGCCATCTCGGATAACTACCCCAACGTTGAATATCTTTTATCAGAGCATCGACGTAGTGAGTTTCGTAATCAGCAGAATCAATTTCGCTTAAAATTTGTACAAAGTAAGGACAAGCTTTGCATCGTACCCGACAAAATGGAATCGATAGATAAACAACGTAATCTCCCGCGGATCGATCTAGTTGTAAATAGGAGGAAGCGAATTGACTACCTAAAGAATTTTCCCACATAGCGGGAGGATACAAAATAAACGGTAAGCGACATTTTTCTGGATAGGGTCTTACTGGGGGTTTGTCTAGGGTAAACATAATCACTCTTGTGGTTTTCTATCGAGGTTAAAATTACCGATGTTCGGCGTTACTGATTTGAGATATGAATCTTCTCTTGTGGGATTTTTAAAACCTAGACCCAAACTAACTTTTGGATGGGTGCAAGGTTGTCATTCATACCTTGATTCAGCAACGCTCCCTAAAGCTACAGCTATCGTATTGGTTAAGTTGTCGGGGAACAATACAGACGTTTGAGCTTATAGTGCTTTTCATGTGACTGGGGTGTTTACAAGTCTTGCCAACAAAGAGTTTAGGCTCTATGCCTGCGCCTCATTCTAGCGAGAAGTGCTATATCTTTAGTCGTGGGAGCATCTCATTTATGCAAATGAGTAACTATACTTATCCTTAAAGCTGTTTTCTAGCAAGGCTTTCAAAATAGCTTGACATAAAAAACTGATTTAGAGGTTACAAAGGTGAGGTTCTCCTTTAGTCGTTCACCCTTGTACATCCACAGTACCGATAAAAACTTTTTTTGTCAATCGATATTCCGCACATTTGTATAGATTTTTATGTATGGTCATTTTAATTAAAATTGAGAATATCCATACATTTGTATAGATTTTTATGTATGGTCATTTTAATTATAGCGGTAAGCGCTTGAGTGAGATACAGACCAAGCCTTGCCTAGCATGGTTTATAGCTCGTGACACTGTACCTCATACGACTGCACACCGCTATAGCTCTGACTAGCTCTAGTGTAATTTTTCATCTACTACAACTAATATGAAATCTTGGCTCTACCGAATCTGTCATGCAAAACTATTAACAACTTATGCTTGTAAAGCTTGTACAGCAAGGCTTTGAGTTTTTGTTAGATTGATATTTATCAACTTTAGAGCATTGCTGGACAGAGAGGGAGCTTGGGGAATTTTCTACAGTGTAAGTTCGGAAGAACCGAAATCTTTTATTTTAGCTTTTCGATATTTTATTATTCCTATAATTGTTGTAATGGGTGTATCAATTTATTTAGGGTTTAAACAGCCTGCTGAACTGCCAACTACTGCTACAATTTCTACCTCGCCGTCGGTTTCTTCTACTTCTCTAATTTGGTTCTTCGTTACTTGGTATGGTTCGATAGGGGGTCATAAATCGGCTAAATCCTTATCTGGTAAGAGACTTAATTGATTAGTTCGCTCTAGATCAAAACAATTGACAAAAATCGCTAAATGCCTTTCTATATAAGTGTTCCATCCCTTATAACCCCCGTCCATTGCATAACAATTACCGAAGAGCCTCTAATTTCTCCTGCTTCTATCCCTAAAAATACTCTAACGCCTCCCTTACAGCGACCTTATCCTTTGGCAAATACATCCAAAGCTCTGCCAGTTCCTTCGCCCATGGTTACTGGTGCTGATGATATCTATTCACTATCTT